>DMAZ01000232.1:0-2177 GCA_003446335.1 Lachnospiraceae bacterium
AAGGTCGTTGCCAATTATCAGTGGTCCGGCGATGCCGTTTATTCTCTGGACCAGGCAGAGGAGGATGACTATATTCTGAATTTCGCGGTCCCTGAGGAATCAACAAATATCTATTTTGACGGCTGGGTCATGCTGAAAAACGGTATCAGAGAGGATGCTGACAGGCAGCATGCGGCGGAGGCATTTGTAAACTTCTGCTCCAGACCGGACAACGTCATTCGAAATATGTATTATATCGGATATACGTCCGTCATCGGCGGCGGAGATGACAGCCGGATCTTCGAGTATGCAGAATGGTGTTACGGGGCCGAAGACGATGAGGAAGAAGTGACGGAATATCCGCTCGGCTATTTCTTTACCGGTGATAATGAAGACGAAGAGTATTTGATCACCGCTCCGGCCGAGCAGACGGAAAGGCAGCTTTTTGCCCAGTATCCCACGCAGGAGGCAATTTCCAGATCTTCCATCATGGTATACTTTGACAGCGAGAAGAACGAGGCCATCAATCAGATGTGGATCAATGTCCGGTGCTTTAATATTTATGATGTTCCGATCTGGGCATGGGCAATTGCAATCGCGGCTGTTGCGGTCCTGCTTGTCCTTTATGTACGCGTCAGGAAGAGAGAAAAAATGTATGGCTGACATGCATTGTGAACGGGAAAGGGGATGACCCTATGAGTACCTTATTAATTAAAAACATCGATACGATCGTTACCTGTGACGGACAGGACCGGGTCTATGAAAAAGCGGATATTTTCTGCAGGGACGGAAGAATTATCGCCATAACGGCTCATGTTCCGGCACATGCCGCGGAGGCAGATGAGATCATAGACGGGAGCGGAATGATCTGCTATCCGGGACTGGTCAATACACATCATCATCTGTATCAGTATTTTTCGCGCAATCTTCCTCAGGTCCAGAACATGGAGCTGTTCGAGTGGCTTGTGACTCTGTATGAAATCTGGAAAAATCTGAACGAAGATACGATTTACTATTCTTCACTGACCGGTATGGCGGAACTTATGAAGAACGGATGCACGACGGTATTCGATCACCACTATGTCTTCCCGGAAAATGCCGGCGATCTGATCGGCGCACAGGCCGAAGCGGCCGGGCAGCTGGGGATTCGCATGCATTTTTCCAGAGGTTCGATGGATCTTTCAAAGAAGGACGGAGGTCTTCCGCCTGATTCAGTGGTCCAGACAGTCGACGAGATCATGAAGGACAGTGTTGAACTGATCGATAAGTGGCAGGATGAATCGTTCACATCCATGCACCGGATCGCGCTTGCACCCTGCTCTCCGTTTTCGGTATCTGCGGACCTTCTGCGTGAGAGCGCGGTCCTTGCCAGGGAAAAAGGCGTAAGGCTGCATACCCATCTGTGCGAGACACTGGACGAAGAGCGGTATATGCTTGAGAAGCACAGCATGCGTCCGCTTCAATATATGGAAACACTCGGCTGGGTAGGATCGGATGTCTGGTATGCCCACGGTATCCATTTTAATGATGAGGAGCTTCAGCTCCTGGCTGACACGGGCACCGGTGTATGTCATTGCCCTGTTTCCAATATGAAGCTCTCCTCAGGCATAGCAAGAATTCCGGAAATGCTGAAACTGGGTATCCCGGTAGGTCTGGGTGTGGATGGAAGCGCAAGCAATGACGGCTCAAATCTTCTGGAGGAGATCCGGGTCGCCTATCTGCTCCACAGGCTGAACTCGAGCAGGGAAGCTCCGAGCGGATACGATATCCTGAAGATAGCAACGATGGGTTCAGCAAAACTTCTCGGCAGGGAGAATGAAATCGGATCTTTGGAGGCCGGTAAGTGCGCGGATCTTTTCCTGATCCGAAAGAGCCATCTTGAGATGGTCGGTGCAGCCTGTGATCCGAAGTCAATTTTCGGAACGATCGGATTTAAGAGACCGGTCGATATCGTGATCGTAAACGGTCATGTGACGGTCCGTGACGGGCGGGTCGTGACGATTGATGAGGAGAAGACGGCCGAACAGGCGAACCTTGAAGTGGAGAGATATCAAAGCAGCTGATCAGAATGAGAGACGTTGTCGCAATGAGACGAGACACCGCTTATGCAGAGCAGGCAGCATATTCAAATGCACCTGTCCTGCATAAGTGGTGTTTTTATTCTTCATCGTGTGTACAATCCCGCGATGAAGAATAAA
>DMAZ01000232.1:2217-3414 GCA_003446335.1 Lachnospiraceae bacterium
GCGATGAAGAATAAAAGCCTCCGGCAAAATTTTTTTAAAGATAATTATAGTCATATTGACTATGTATACAAATGAGATAAAATATAGTCAGAAAGACACAAAAGCAACAGGCATAAAAGCTGCAGCAGATCTACGGGCCACATGAATCAAATGGAATACAGGGTGGAAAACGAGAGGAGGATTAATTATGGAAAACATTTTTGACGGAACTTTCGGCAAAATCGCTCCCGGCATGTGCCGTCTGACGATTCAGGGCAAGGTAGCGGTGAAAACAGCCTCCGGTTACAGGACATACAATGAAAAGAACGGAAATCTTACCAACTGCGGTGATTTTACGCTCGGAATCGCCGACAACTTCTTCTTTGTGATCCCTGTCAGCAAAGTGAAGATCGGGGACATTATTCTGGTCAGGAACGCACAGGGGAACAGGACGCCGAGATGTGTGACGGGAACAGAGAATAATCGCATTCGCGCTATAAACTACGAGACATCCGTTGAAGAGATCATCCTTCCGGAAAGGCACATTTTCCTCGGAAATACGTACTTCTACGGTAAGGTCGTATCCCTGCTGGGCGGCGATCTCTTCAAAGGAAAAAAAGGCGCGGGAAAGATCATGCAGTACATGATGCTGAGCCAGATCATGGGAGGAGCAAATGCTCCCGCCGGAGGTGAGACACTGTCCCCTTACGGGCATGGAGGAACGTCAGACAGCGGTAGAGGCGCAGGCGGCGGGTTGAATTCCATGAACGGTATGCTTCCGCTCCTGCTTATGGGGAGCGGAAATGTAGACGATCTCTTCGGAGGACTTTTTGAGGAGGAAGAAGAGGAGGAAAATGAGTCGGTCGATTGATTTGTGGAATTCTGCTGCGCAGAGAGGAGGTACTTTCCTCCCTGTGCGGCGAGACAGAAAAATTGAGGCGCCCATGTAAGATAAATATGTCGGTCAGATTTAAGACAACGCGTAAAAAAGGGAGGTAACACAATGGGATACGGAAGATGGAGAGAAAATGATTTCAGAAAATATTCCAGTGCCGCAGGCAGAAGTCTCCGGGAGGACGGCAGCATCGATACGACCGCTTATGGCGGGAGCGCACAGAAAATGTACAGCCAGAGAGGCATTGCAGCTGAACTGAATCCCTATAAAGTGATCCGGGAATGCTGTGAGACGGAGGAGCATCCGAATTCGCTGCCGGTCAT
>DMAZ01000232.1:3484-3641 GCA_003446335.1 Lachnospiraceae bacterium
ACTGCACTGGATGTGACAGGCTCCATGGGTCCCGCGGCAATAGAAGTAGCGGGTAAGCTCGGAATCGTTATGAAAGATATATACGGTATGGGAAAAGATGTTGAGTTCATGGTCATGGGAATAGGAGATCTTGCCTATGACCGCGCGCCGATCCAGA
>DMAZ01000002.1 GCA_003446335.1 Lachnospiraceae bacterium
CGTATGCGTATACAGCCAATGTAGGCGACAGCAGGTTATATCTTTATGACGGAGAGCTTCGACAGATCACGAAAGACCATTCTCTTGTTGAGGAGATGGTCAGACTGGGTGAGATAAGCGAGGAAGATGCCCGTAATCATCCTGATAAGCATATTATCACCAGAGCACTGGGAGCGACCCGTACGGTCGAAACAGATTTTTTTGATTTCAAGGTAGAACCGGACAGTAAAATTCTTATGTGTTCGGACGGCCTATCCAATATGGTAGATAACATCCAGATAAGAAGGATTCTTGAGAAGCCGGTGACTGTTGAGGAGACTGCCAGGGAGCTTGTCAATACAGCGAATTTCAATGGCGGTAAGGATAACATAGCAGTCATATTGATTGAGCCGGATACGGGCGAGGAGGAGCAATGTTAAAATCGGGGACAGTTCTAGGGGAAAGATATGAGATAGTTGGCAGAGTCGGTTCCGGCGGCATGGCAGATGTCTATAAAGCAAAAGACCATAAGCTGAACAGATTCGTTGCTGTTAAAGTCATGAAACCGGAGTTCAGGGAAGATGGGACTTTCATATCGAAGTTCCGCCGTGAGGCACAGGCTGCCGCGGGTCTTGCCAATCCGAATATTGTTAATGTTTTCGACGTGGGAGAGGATCAGGGCAATTATTATATTGTCATGGAGCTTGTCGAAGGCATTACACTGAAAGACTATATCGGAAAAAAAGGGAAACTCTCTGTTCGTGAAGCCACCAGCATTGCAATTCAGGTATGTATGGGTCTTGCGGCAGCACATTCATCAGGGATCGTCCATCGGGATGTCAAACCGCAGAACATTATTATTTCAACTGACGGAAAAGTAAAAGTGACGGATTTTGGTATTGCCCGCGCTGCTTCTTCCAATACGATCAGCGCCAATGCCATGGGTTCTGTACATTACAGTTCTCCTGAGCAGGTGCGCGGAGGATATTCCGATTCCCGTTCGGATATCTATTCGCTCGGCATCACACTGTATGAGATGGTCACCGGCCGTGTACCTTTTGACGGCGAGACAACAGTCGCGATCGCGATCAAGCACCTCCAGGATGAGATGGAGCCGCCGTCAAAGTACTCACCGGATCTTCCGCATGCGCTGGAACAGATCATTTATAAATGTACTCAGAAGAGTGTGGACCGCAGATATCAGACGATGGATGATGTCATCGCGGATCTTAAGCACTCCCTGGTTGAGCCGGACGGTGATTTTGTCAATCTCTCAGCTCTGTCCAATCATTCCGCGACCGTTACGATTACAGAGAGAGAACGGCAGAATATCAGATCCGGTGTCGCTGAAAAGCGTGGCCAGGAAGCTTCCAAAAAAGCCGGTCAGGCATCAGGAGCTTCTGCTTCCAAGATGAAGGAAGAGGAGATCGATGATACGGATGACGGTATAGATGATGACGGCATCAGCTCAAGCCTTGAGAAGGCTATGACCATAGGCGGCTTTGTCATCGGCGCTATTATTATCTGTGTACTTATTTACTTTATCGGCAGAGCAGCCGGTCTGTTCGGGGGCGGATCCGGAGGAAATCCCAATCAGGATACGATCGTCACGATCACGGACAGCTCTATGACGACAGATTCTACAAATGCAACACCTACACCGGCTGTTACGAATGCTGCAGGCACAGAGCAGGTAGAGGTACCGCAGATCGTCGGTCTTACGGAAGATGCGGCTCAGACAATGGCCAACAGCGCGGGTCTGGGTATTAAGAAAGCCGGAGAGGAAGCCTCCGAGACATATCCGGCAGGACAGATCGTCCGTCAGGATCCGGAGGCAGGACAGAAGGTCGACAAGAATACGACGATTTCGTTCTATGTGAGCACAGGCTCTTCTCAGGGGCTGATCCCGGATGTGACCAACCTCGCTTTGAATGATGCTCAGGCACAGCTCATCGCGGCAGGCTTTAACAATATTACAGTCGAGAATGTTCCGAGCAATGAAGTAGCCAACGGAAATGTCATCTCAACGAATCCTGCTGCAGGAACGCAGGCTGATGCAGCTGCACAGATCGTTCTGACCGTCAGCAGCGGACCGGAAGATGCCGTGGAGGTCACTGTAGAGTCATGGGGCGGTCTTGATCAGGAGACAGCAACAAGACTTGCTGAGAATCTTGGCCTGATCGTCAAGATCGAATATGGCACGGCAGATTACCTGAATCAGGGCGATGTCATCTCTCAGAGCATCTCCAGCGGAACGACCGTACCGCAGGGAACAGAGATTGTATTTACGGTAAATGATTCCGAAAAGGCTGCCGAGCAGACTGCCGAGACACCGGAAGAGACACAGCCTGTCGATACACAGGAGGCCAACGCGGCAAGCGGCTGGTCTACATCTTCCATGCTCGGTGAGCCATCCAACTATATGGGCGGTGCTTACAGACTGGTTCTTCAGCAGACTGTGAACGGAGATCTTGTCGAGACAACGATCAGTGAAGGTAATTCGATCGAATTCCCGTATCAGCTTACATGCAACGGCGCTGAGGGGATTTCTGACGGTAACATTGTGATGTATGAGCTTACGGACGGCGAGTATCAGCTTCGTGTTTCGTGGCCGGTCGTATTTACAGCAGGTTCATGATGCAGGGAAAAATTATGAAAGGTATTGCCGGATTCTACTATG
>DMAZ01000202.1 GCA_003446335.1 Lachnospiraceae bacterium
AGGTCGTATACCATGATCTTCTGATCGGACTCATTGTCAAGACCATATGCCAGAGCTGCCGCTGTCGGCTCGTTAATGATACGCTTTACTTCAAGACCGGCAATTTTACCGGCATCCTTTGTTGCCTGGCGCTGTGCGTCATTGAAATATGCCGGAACCGTAATAACAGCTTCCGTTACAGCCTCACCGAGATAGTTCTCAGCATCTGCTTTCAGTTTCTGAAGGACCATTGCGGAAATTTCCTGCGGTGTATAGCTCTTGCCGCCCATGGTGACCTTTTCGTTCGTTCCGATTTTTCTCTTGATGGAAGCGATTGTGTTGTCTGCATTTGTAACAGCCTGACGCTTAGCCGGCTCACCGACCAGTCTCTCACCTGATTTCGTTACGGCTACGACAGACGGTGTCGTCCTTGCACCCTCAGCATTGGCGATAACGACCGGCTGGCCGCCTTCCATAACTGCTACACAGCTGTTTGTTGTACCTAAATCAATACCAATAATCTTACTCATTACCATTACCTCCAGTATTCATGTATTTCCTTTACAAAAATAGTATAATTTCTTAATTTATTTCAAACCCCTTGCGGAGATATGAATCAGTTCGCTACTTTGACCATAGAATGGCGGACGACAGTATCCTTATACAGATACCCTTTCAGCAACTCTTCGGCCACAATGTTCTCGCCCAGAGACTCATCTTCGACATGCATGACGGCATTGTGAAGATTCGGATCGAACTCTTTTCCGGCAGCATCGATCGGTGTGACTCCCAGGTCAGCAAGGACCGTTGTGAACTGCTTGTAGATCTTATGCATGCCCTGTGTAAAGGGATCTTCCTGATCTTCCTCTGTGACCAGTGAGAATCCTCTTTCAAAATTATCAAGGACCGGAAGGATCTTCTCTATGACATCTTTCGCTCCCATCGCATACATCCCGGATTTCTCCTTCTCTGTACGCTTTCTGTAATTATCGAACTCTGCCATGAGCCTCATATACTGATCATTCAGCTGCCTGATCTGTTCATCCTTTTTTTCAAGTTCTTTCTTGCTCTTTCTGCCGAAGATATCCATCGGCTCCGGTTCCTTTCCAGCGTCGGCAGTTTCCGCCCCGGCCTCTTCTTCCGTTTCCTGTTCGGTGTTCTCAGCGTTCTCTTCCTGCTCAGCGATCTCTTCTGTCTCCCCGGCAGATTCAGTTTCCGCCTCCGCAGCTTCCTCGTGAGCATCGGCGACAGCTTTCTTCACCGCCTCTTCCATTTCTTCTGAAATATTCTTTTCTTCTGTACTCAATGATAAAGCTCCTCGCTTTCTGCTTCCTGTCTGTTACAAGTCCTGCCCGCCGGACCCGGCACAGGATCCGGTCAGTGTAAGCTGACATATTGCAAATCAAATCCTGCTCGTCCCTGCGGAACGTATACCCTGTCTTTCTCAGAGGCTAATTTCCCGGTCCCGAAGCTTTCGTACCCGAATCGGCAGGTACTGCTTTCTCGTCCCGGAACAACTCACTTAATGATTCCTTTACGGTATTCAGGTTATCCATGACTTTTTCATAATCCATACGTTTCGGACCGATGATACCGATCGTCCCCTGCATTCCGTTGCCCAGATCATATGTTGCCGTCACGACACTGCAGTCTTTCATGGATTCGACCGGACCTTCCTCACCGATATAGACCTTTATTCCTGTTCCGGTATCGACGGACTCCATTTCCGTATCCTTGATAAAATCCGCAAGAAGACTCTTTTCTTCAAGTGTCGTGATCAACTGGCTGGCTCTGGACTTATCTGCCAGTTCCGGATAGCGGAAAATATTATTGGCTCCGCTGGTATATATTTCCATATTCTCATCGGTCTCGGCACGGATCACTTCCGCAATCGTATCAAGTACATCATTAACGACCTGTGCATGTATTCCGGCCTCTTCCTTGATATTGGATATCAGTCCCAAATTGATATCGGATAATGTAAGTCCGTTCAATCTGGTATTCAGAAGCAGGTTAAGCTTCAGGACCTGCTCCTCATTGATTTCTTCATCAAGATCCAGCAGATGATTCTTGACGATATTTCCCTCGATCACAACAACATCGAGCAGCTGTCTTGAATTGATCCTGCTCAGCTGGATGAATTTCACCTTATTTCCTTTATAAGAAGGAGCGGAGATCATCGTCGTGTAATTGGTCCTGGAAGCCAGCAGTCTGACGACCTGCTTAAGAATCTCCTCCATTCTGTTGGTCTTATAAATCATCAGGCTGTTCATCGCGGTGACCTGAGAAGTTCTTTCCTCGACCAGTTCGTTGACATATAAACGATATCCCTTATCGGAAGGAATGCGGCCTGCCGATGTATGGGGCTGTATAATATACCCCATTTCCTCCAGATCGGACATCTCGTTCCGAATTGTCGCGGAGCTCAGGTTCAGATCCGTGTACTTGGAAATCGTCCGGGAACCGACAGGTTCTCCTGTTTCCAGATAGTTTCGGATTATAGCCTGCAGAATCTTCCGCTTTCTATCTGTCAGTTCCATGACATTACTTCCTTTCCTCCGTTTTTGTTAGCACTCGATGTATTGGAGTGCTAACATCTATGACATAATATACTCCCGGGATTTGAGGATGTCAACACTTTCTTTAAAAAATCGCCAAAAAAGAACTGCCGCATTTTCTGCGGCAGTTCCGTAACGAAAGTCAGTCTATCTTATTTATATTACTGATAGTTTTCAGCCATCTTTCTTGTCTCGGGACTCTTCTCATCATCATCACAGCACATATCTACAGAAGGAGCTTTTTGGGGCTTCGCACTCTTATCGATCGGTGTAGCATCCCCGAGTCCTGTTGCCTCGGATACAAGTCCGAGTGAGGAAATAACACCCGTAAGATCTGTCGGCATGTAAATCTTTGTTGCGCGACCGTCCGAAACATTCTTCAATGCCTCAAGACCTTTGAGCTTCAGTACGGATTCATCGACATTTGCATCTTTAAGAGCTTTCAGACCGTCTGCTTCAGCCTGATATACAAGGGCGATCGAGCGGGCACGGCCTTCCGCAAGAGCGATCTGCGCATCACGCTCAGCTTCCGCAGCAAGGATCTTGGCCTGCTTGTCACCTTCCGCGCGTGCTACAACAGATTCCTTGTGAGCGGTTGCTTCAAGAATCGTCTGACGCTTTTCACGCTCCGCTTTCATCTGCTTTTCCATCGCGCTCTGAATCTCTGCCGGAGGGATAATGTTCTTCAGCTCGACACGAGTGACCTTGATACCCCAGGCATCTGTAGCCTCATCGAGGATCTGCTGCATCTGGCTGTTAATAATGTCACGGCTTGTAAGGGTCTGATCAAGCTCCATACCGCCGATGATATTACGAAGGGTCGTCGCATTAAGATTCTCCAGGGCACTTACCGGTCTGTCGACACCGTATGTATAAAGTCTCGGATCAAATATTTTAAAGTATACGACCGTGTCGATCTTCATTGTTACATTGTCTTTTGTAATAACATTAGACGGAGCAAAGTCGCATACCTGCTCCTTCAGAGATATCTTGCCGGCAATACGTTCAACGAACGGAGCTTTCAGATGCAGGCCGTGTTCCCAGGTCGCCCTGTAACTTCCGAGGAACTCGACAACGTATGCGTTCGCCTGCGGCACAACGCGTATGCATGAAAGCAGAAGCCACAAAACAAGAACAATCAGAACAATAAGAAAAATTGAAAATCCCATGTTTCTACCTCCTACTCAGGAAACAATTATTACAGGGAATTGATTTCCCCGTCCTTTACAGTATAACATCTGTTCATGAACAGGTAAAGCAATTCACAGCATCTGATGGCGAACTACCGCGTACTCGTCATCCAGCCTGTAATACGGACAGGATCCACGAGGTGATGTGATGAACCGAACATACTCGTCCTCATCCATATCCACCGCGCAATAATACTCCTCATCCTCTTCGTCATATACAAAGTAGACACAACTGTCACATATATTCATATGATCTCCTGTAACCTCCTGTGAGTGATGCGGTATGTTATGCCTTTCCGCCGCGATTTCTGCCGCGTGCCCTGTTGTACTTTTTATAGGTACGTTCCGGCTGCGCGTTCTTCATAATTGCAGCATCTTCTCTTGCTCCGGCTCTCCTCTTTCTGACGGCAGATTCCGTGTCGGCAACATCATCCAGATTCTTTTTGAGCTCGACCATCTGGTCACGCAGCTCTGCCGCCATCTCGAAGTTGAGTTCCGCTGCTGCCGCCCGCATCTGTTTTTCCACTTTCCCGATCAGTTCCTCCAACTCAGCCCGGCTCATATCTTCCGGATCCTTATCCAGCCTTGCTTCCGTCTTCGCTACTTCTTTCGAGATGGAGATCAGATCCCGTACTGCTTTGCGGATCGTAGTAGGTGTAATGCCGTTTTCTTCATTATATCTCTGCTGGACACTTCTCCTTCTCCGGGTCTCCTCAATAGCGCGCCGCATGGAATCAGTCATGACATCAGCATACATAATGACGTGCCCGTCCGCATTTCTGGAAGCGCGGCCGATTGTCTGAATCAAGGATGTTTCAGAACGAAGGAACCCTTCCTTGTCCGCATCGAGTATGGCGACCAGTGTAATTTCGGGGATGTCCAGTCCTTCTCTGAGGAGATTGATGCCGACCAATACATCAAATACATCCAGACGCATATCTCTGATGATCTGTGTCCTCTCCAGTGTATCGATATCCGAATGCAGATAGCGCACGCGAATACCCAGATCTTTCATATAATCCGTTAGATCCTCCGCCATTCTCTTGGTCAGTGTAGTGATAAGCACCTTATTATGATTCTCCACTTCTCTGTTGACTTCGGAAATCAGGTCATCGATCTGTCCCTCGACCGGCCGTACATCCACATCCGGGTCCAGTAATCCTGTCGGCCGGATAATCTGTTCTGTCCTGAGCAGCTCATGTGACTGCTCATACTTACCGGGAGTAGCCGAGACGAAAAGGATCTGGTCGATCCTGTCCTCGAACTCTGTAAAATTGAGCGGTCTGTTGTCCAGAGCACTCGGAAGCCGGAATCCGTAGTCGACCAGTGTCGTTTTTCTGCTCCTGTCTCCATTGTACATGGCCCCGATCTGCGGAATCGTCATATGAGATTCATCGACAATAATCAGAAAATCATTTTTAAAGTAATCGATCAGTGTATACGGCGGTTCTCCCTCTACTCTTCCGGTCAGATGCCGCGAATAATTTTCTATCCCGGAACAGAATCCGGTCTCCTTCATCATCTCGATGTCGAACTCCGTACGTTCCGCTATACGCTGGGCTTCAAGAAGCTTGTCATTCGACTTGAAGAAGGTGACCCGTTCCCGCATTTCAGCTTCAATCTCATCGCATGCCTTATTCATCCTTTCCGGCGGGACGACATAAAAGGAAGCGGGATAAATAGCCTGATATGCCAGCTCAGCCTTTACATCACCTGTCAATGCATCGACCTGCATGACCCGCTCGATCTCATCCCCGAAAAATTCTATCCTGATCGCATACTCATTGTTATCCGCAGGAATGACCTCCAACGTGTCCCCTTTTACTCTGAAAGTGCCACGGTGAAAATCCATCTCATTCCGCTCATACTGCATATCGATAAGCTCCCGGATCAGCTCATCCCGGTCTTTCAGCATACCCGGACGTACTGACGTCATCATTTCCGCAAAATCTTCCGGAGCACCGATACCGTAAATACAGGAAACAGAAGCTACAATGACTACATCCCGTCTCTCCGAAAGGGATGAAAGCGCAGAGAGCCGCAGTTTATCAATCTCATCGTTGACCGCAGAATCTTTGGCTATATATGTATCAGAGGAAGGAACATATGCTTCCGGTTGATAATAATCATAATAAGAAACAAAATA
>DMAZ01000254.1 GCA_003446335.1 Lachnospiraceae bacterium
AAATTCAGATCATATTTCAGCGCTTATCCTTATCCACGAACTCCAGAGTGATGATGGCCAGTACGGAAAATGCAAGTACGAACAGCAGAAGATGCGCCCAGTTCTTCATGACATTTTCTCTGGTATACTCATACTCTGAGTGGTAGTTCATTTTCGTCGTCTTTTCTCTTATCTGCCGCTGGATATCTTTCTTTCCCATCAGATCCATGGCCTTGCCGACAGTCGTCCTGATGACGACTTCTTCTTTTCTGAAATCTTCCGCGGATGGGTCGTCCGCAAGGTAATCGACGATCTCCCCGATCGTTCTGGTGCCTCCGATTTCCCTGTCACGGTACTTGTCCATGAAATCCGCATTTTCCATTAATTCAACGATCCGTCCGATGCTGAGATTATAAATCAGTATTTCTTCCCGCAGATCTGAGAATTGTTCATTCGTTCTCACCTCCTGCAGAATATCTCCGATTGTAATAAAACTGCCGACTTCTTTTTCCCGTATCTTTACGATGGATTCATTATCGGTATCCTGAAGAAAATTCAGGACCTGTCCCATAGTCACAGTCACCTCGAAATCAAGATCCTCCATCTGTCTGAGCATCGTTGAAGTCGATGCATAGGGTTTACTGTTGGTATCAGCCTGAGAAGCCATCGCATTAAAGCCCGGACATGCGACGGTAAATTGGGTAACCGGCTTTGCGATCACGGGAAGAGGGATCATGCCACCGGAAAAAATAAGCTGAAAGACCAGCACGAACGGCATGATCGTCATGGCAATCGTCGTATTGCGGGCGAGAGTGGATATCCACAGGGACAGCATGTCTGCTGCATATGTAATAAGAAGTATTGTGATTCCGAAGTCCACGAAGAACCAGTCCGTAAAAAGCCCCTTTGTCGGGTACTTCATTTTCACCAGATAGGTAATGCCAAGCGTGACAATTGTCTGCAGCAGGCACAGGAAAAGCTGATACAACATATGCGCAATGATGTAGGAACTTATATGCATGCCGCCACGATGCTCTCTTTTTACGATTTCCCGCTCGCGGCATACGACCTGAATGGAGTTGAAAGAACCGTTCCATACACAGATGCATACTAATACAAATGCACCTGTCATCGTACCTTCCATCGTTACCATGAAGTAACTGCTTATAACAAAACCTACAAGACCACCGATGAGAGCGGCCATCGGAAGAACGATCCAGTCGCCCTGATAGACGAACATTCGGAGGAACTTTATAAAATAGATTCCGATCTGAGAGATTCGTCCGCGGTGGCGAACAGTCAGATGCCTGTTCGATGTTTTATCCTTTTTATCAGCCATTTGCCACCTCCGCATATTTCAGAACAAAGTCATCTGCCAGACCTTCACCGCCTTCTTCTTTCTGATTGATCAGTTTCAGGATTTCTTCCATCTTCTCACACTTAAAGAAAGCTCTCGCCTCCTCAACGCTGCCGTAAAATGCCAGTCTTCCTGTGCGGGTACTGTCTTTGGCCAGAACAATTACGTCTTCGACCAGATCGATCACACGGTCCGGATTATGCGTGATAACGATCACAATTTTGCCTGTATCCGCAATTCTGCGAAGTTCTGTAAAAAGTTCTCTTGCCATAACACCGTCCAGACCGGAATCCGGCTCATCCAGCATGAACATCGACGGATTTGAAATCAGCTCCATGGCGATCGACAATCTCTTTTTCTGCCCGCCGGACAGTTTCTCTACCTTGCTGTTCTGAACCGTCTGAAGGCCGAATATTTCCATGACTTCTTCAACACGGGCTCTGCGGTCATCTGCGGGAATATCAACGGAAAGACGGAGCTTTGCCGCATCAAGCAGGGTATTCAGAACGGTATCTTTCTGCCGCATAGTCTCCTTCTGTGGGACATACCCGACTTCATACAGCATTTGCGAATAATCGGTATACATGTTTTTTCCGTTCAGCAGAACCTCGGCACGCGCTTTCTCATACCCGCTGACCGCGTTCAGGAACGTTGTTTTTCCCGCACCGGATCCGCCCAGCAACAGGACCAGACGTCCTTTCGGAATCGCTACATGTATATCTCGAAGGAGCATATTCTTGTGAAAGAATTCGCGCACACTCCTGTCCGTCAGATTGACCGTCAGCCCCTGATCCATGACCGTAGCACTGCCTTCCGTCGCCAGTCGCTTCATCTCCGCTTCAATATCTTCAACTTCCCAGCCCGGCTGATAGTTTTTCCCGATTCCCCAGACGAGCATGGGAATGAAACGAAGCTGGTCCAAAATGCACAGCAGGAGCCAGGCTTTGGAGACACCGTATACTTCAACAAAGCCGGCATAAATCCTGATATTAAAAATAACATGAATGATCATAATGGTGATAATGCCGACCAGAATAAGCGGAGCAAGAGAAGTCATCTGCTTATTAAAAGAATCTCCCTGTAACAGTACCATTATCATACTGAGAATCGTGATCAGGAAACTGAGAAAACTATATACACGCCCTTCCGGTTCGCGATTGGCACACCTGGACAGCTGATACTCTCTTGCCCAGGGAACGAGAGACCAGACCGGATTCAATCCGGATTTTTTCAGGAGCATCCACGCGCCGATTATATACAGTATTCGAAAGATTATATTATAAATAGCGTTCGAGTCAAAAAGAAATACAGTAATCATTCGGATATTGTCATTCATAATGCCCCTCCTCAAGCAGTACATTATGTTTTCAATTGTTAATACCGGAACATCATCTATTTCCTTTTAATTATATCAAAAATGAACACCCGATGGGTGTTCACTTCGTTTTCTTACATAACTATTTCCTATTTTCTTTCTGCGTCATTTTTATCGTGCGGAATGTCTGTGAAAGCGCCTTTTTAGGACAGCTCTCGACACACTTACCGCAGCGTATGCATTCCGCGGAATTTGGCTGCCTCACGGGATCTATATCCATCGGACACACATTTCTGCACTTTCCGCAGGATACACATTTGTCTCTGTAGATTTCCATATGATACAGACTGATTTTGTTCAGCAGACCATACAGTGCACCCAGCGGACACATTGTTTTACAGAAGAATCTGCAGCAGATCACAGAGCCCGCGATTGTTATGATCAGTATGATCAATTTGATAACGAAATGCATGCCCAGCATCGTTCTCAATTCAGGATGTGTCATGAGAAGAGGGATGCTCCCCTCAAGAATACCTGCGGGGCAGATGTATTTGCAGAATGCAGGTGCCCCGATATGGTACACATTCGTCATCACTTCAGGCAGAAGCAGAACAAATACGGCAAGCAGGATATATTTAATATAAGTAAGAGGCTTCAGGATCCGTTTTTTCGGTGTCGGAATCATATACAGAAGTTCCTGTATGAATCCGAACGGACAGAGAAAACCACATATAGCCCTTCCGAACAGTACACCAAGCGCAAGGACGATTCCGGTCGCATAGAAACCGAATCCGGCCTGCGCTGTACCGCTCACTGCCTGCATGGCTCCGATTGGACACGCGCATCTTGCTGCAGGACATGAATAACAGTTAATGCCGGGATTGCAGAACATTTTCCAGCTTCCGGTATACAGTTTTCCTGCGGGAAGATTTCCCGGGTAACTGTTCGAAAAGCCAAATGCCGCGATCTGTATCAACTTCCTTTTTATTTCATTGCTCAGTTTCATACCATTATCCCAGTCCTATACATTCAAAGCATATGCCGACCGCCTTTCTCAGTACGATTGCTGTCTCACCTGTTGATATCCCATATAGGATCATGAAGGCAGCAAGGACAAGCAAAACAATCTGTATTGCTCTTCTCTTCTTCGTATCCATCTGTTTTTTCCTTATTTCAGCGTTTCAAGGTAATCCATGACCATAGCTTTATATCCGTTCACGCCTTCTCCGAAGTCCGGCTCGCCT
Source organism: Lachnospiraceae bacterium (assembly GCA_003446335.1). The sequence continues at coordinate 3,896 of DMAZ01000254.1, forward strand.
ACAATGTTCCCTTCTCTGTCCACAATATAAGTTGTCGGTACGCCTACAACATTTGAAAGTGGGCCGTCGAAGTCATTATTTACGATCACATTCGTCATTTTCACATTATTATCAGAAAGGATCTGTTCAGCCAGGTCTTTTTCATAGGCATCCTGCGAATTGACGTCGATGCAGAGCCCAAGTACCTGAACATTCTCCGGCAGGGATTGAGTCATCTTTCCATATTCCTCCATCTCCGCAAGACATGATCCACAGTACGTTGCCCATACATGAACGATCGTGACATCCGCATTACCGAAATAAGCCTCTGTCACCTTATTCCCTTCAAAGTCTTCTGTCGCAAAAGTACCGAATGACATATCAGCTTTCTGATTTTTCTTCGCTTTCTCATCATTCATTTCCTGAACGTTCTCAGAAGCGACAGCCATAGATCCTGCTGTTGCAGCGTTTCCGCTGATCCCGCAGGATGCAGTCATCAGACCCAGTCCGACTGTCAGTGGTATTAATACTATTTTTTTCATCACTAATATTTCTCCTTAATCAATACAATTCTTTTTTCTGCGTTTTTTCTATGTCAGATTTTTATATATTCATATATACCTATCTGCATAGCGGTTTCATTTTTATATACGTAGAGAGTTACTGTAATTGGCTAACTGTAAATAGTGAAAGAATAATGAACAATGATCCTTTGCACAGAAAGAAAAATCGGCAGATTCCTTCGAATCTGCCGTAAAAAAACCATATTTTATTGATCT
>DMAZ01000111.1 GCA_003446335.1 Lachnospiraceae bacterium
TGTATAATTATCACTAAAAATTTGAACATCCGAATTGCAGTATTTTAAATGGAGAATGTAACATGTCCGGCAAGGTAACAATGCAGGATATCGCCGACGCACTTGGTCTTTCAAGAAACACTGTTTCGAAAGCTATCAACAATAACGGTGTGATTTCTGACACTACAAAAAATATGGTCCTGAAAAAGGCAGCCGAGATGGGCTACCGGAATCTTTCAGGAATAGAAAATCAAAACGCTATTTTAAAGTCAGACCAAAATAAAACGAATAACATGTCGGCTAAGAAAGAGATTGCCATGCTCACTTCGTCAATGCCGGGCGGCTCACACTTTGCGGTAACTACACTCGACAGGATGCAGCAGATTTTTTCATATCACGGGTACAGTCTGACCTTTTATCGAGTCACTCCGGAAGAACTCTCAAATCTCAGACTTCCGGGATCCCTGTTTCTCAGGAATGTTTCAGCTATTTTCTGTATGGAGCTCTTCAACTATGAATACTGCAGAATGCTCTCAGAACTCCGGATCCCGCTCCTGCTGATAGACGGCCCCGCTTATCCGGACAGATCACCTCTCCCGGTCGATTTACTTCTTATGGAAAATCAGGCAGGAATTTTCAACTTTATCTCCCATCTGGCTGAAAAAGGAAAAAAGTCCGTTGGATTCGTCGGCAACATGATGCACTGCCGCTCCTTCTTCGAGCGGGGATGCGCATGTATCACAGCAGCTTCCATCAACGGGCTTTCCTCTGTAAGGCAATATTCGATCGATCTTTTTTCTTCCGACTTAAGGCGCGGAAAAATACCGGATTATATGAATTATGCGGACAACCTGTATCATATGCTGCGGGAGATGAAGGAAATGCCCGACGCTTTCATATGTGCCAACGATTATATTGCGATCAATCTGATCAGCGCATTAAGGCGGATGGATATCCGGTGTCCGGATGATGTTCTTGTGATGGGATTCGATGACTCACCCGAGTCCCGATTCCACACGCCTTCCCTCACTACGGTGCATATTCACACTCAGATCATGGGAAATCTTGCGGCGGAACTTATTTTGAGCAGAATTGCGGAACCTGACCGTGAGCCCAGAACCACCTACGCTCTTACGGAACTGATTGAAAGAGAATCGACGAACTGTTGAGAGATTTTGAACGAAAGGGCTGCCTGATCACAAAAATCAAAGAATCAAAGGAAAAGAAAAAGCCGGAAGTGATGATAAAATCAACACTTCCGGCTTTTAAGCTGCTTTCGGGACTCGAACCCGAGACCTCCTCACTACCAATGAGGTGCGCTACCGCCTGTGCCAAAGCAGCCTGTATCGCTTTACGCGACAAATCAGATTATACTGTATATCTTTCATAAATGCAAGAAGGAATTCAAAGAACCGAAAAAAACGTCATGCAAAAGTATCCCGGATTTCCTTCTCCGCAGCCTTTACCGACCCCTGGACCATCACAGGCTTACCGCCGCCGCGAGCCCCGAATTTCTCTTTCAGAAGGGCCGCCGCAAGGCGTGCGTCGCCTTCCCTTTTGCCGATGATATAGCGGTATCCCTCTGTATCACTGCCGGCGAACACCGCACAATACCCCCCTCTCTTTTTCATCAGGCTGTTGACGGCTTCTCTGATCGCTGTCTGGTCAACATCCCCGGATTCGAACATAATCGCATCGCCGTCCCCTTCCGGAACTGCCTCCGTCTTCATCTGCATGATACGGATCCCGGCCTGCTTCAGCCTTCCTTTAAGCTCCGTATTCTCATTTTTCAGACGGGTCACACTTCCGAAGACCTCATCGGTCGATGTCGTCAGAAAATTCGCCGTAGCGGTCAAAATATCATGATCATGGTAAAAAAGTTTCATTGCCCTTTTGCCGCAGAGAATGCTCACCCGCATCCCCCCCTTGTAATTGATCGCGCTGACGACCTTCAGGCAGCCTATTTCTCCGGTCATCCTGACATGAGGCGCACAGCAGGCGCAGGCGTCAAAGCCGGGAAACGTCACCACCCGGACCGCCTCTGTGAGTTCAAGCTTGCTTCGGTACTCCGCAAGGGCAGCTTCCTCCCCTTCCAGAAATCGGATCTGAGAGGGAATATTGAGAGTTATGGCGCGATTTACCTCCTCCTCAATCTCCCTCAGCCCGTCCGGTGTTATCACACCTGTAAAATCCATCGTCACTTCGCTGTCTGACAGATGGAATCCCACATTGTCGTATCCGAATTTCGTATGGACCATTCCGGAAAAGATATGCTCTCCGGAGTGCTGCTGCATATTGCTGAACCTGTGATTCCAGTCGATTTTTCCGCTGACCCGGAGTCCCTCCGCGATTTCTTCCGCAGACGCACCGGTAGCTTTCTTACCGAGAAAATGGTGAATATAGCCGTCGATGATCTGGACATCAAGGACTTCGTGCCCCGCCAGAACACCCCTGTCAGGACTTTGTCCCCCCTCTTCCGGAAAGAACGCTGTCGCGTCCAGAACGATATCATTCCCGTTCACAGAGAGGATTTCTGCCTCAAATTCACGCAGATAAGCATCCTCATAATACAATTTTCTGGTCACGACCGTACTGGAATCCAGCATATATGCTCCTTTCTCTTACCGGAGCCAGTTACGGCCCCTGCGATTTTTCTCTACAATGTCACCGCTGCGATAAGCTTCGAGAAGCTGCTCCAGCTCATCGATCTGCTCTCTGAGCTTCTGTCCCATATCGCTGTCACCTACCGACAGCCTTGACGGATATTGCTCCACCGCAACATTGTCAGAGTGAATATCCCGTCCCGTAGCCACAGCCTCCTCCATTCCGGCAAACGGCTCATGCGCGACAAGTCTCATTCCCCTTGAATTGAAGATCAGCGTATAGCCCGCAATGCCCGTCGTTCCCTGATAGGCACGCGAGAATCCGCCGTCGATGACCAGTACCCTGCCATTGCATTTTGTGGGAAGTTCCCCTCTCTTGACAGGGACGTGCCCGTTGATGATATGAGTGTGGTCACCGTGAAGACCGAATTCCGCCAGTATATTATCAACAACTCTCTCATCATCCAGGAATCGGTAATAAGGGGTCTTGATCTCCTCGTGCGTCTCCTTCTCAGCGATCAAAGCTCTTTCAAATGTTGCCATCTTGCTCTTTCCGAACAGCGGAGAATCTTTATTGCACCAGATCCACCACAAAATATCCTTCCCCTGCTCTTTGAGGACCGGATCATGCGAATAGAAAGCCCGTCGGACCAGCATATCCAGATAATCATACAGTTCTTTGCCCTTCAGCTTTTTCCCGTATACACAGACTTCCTTAAAGTCTCCGTTCTCAGTGAGCGGCATGCAGCCGTGGAACAGGAGATTTCCGTTATAGACCGTATAAAGCTCCCCTTTGCGCAGAAGAAGTTCCATATGTTTCTGAAGTCTTCGGCAGCTCCTGAACGCGCTCTCGAGGCGTTCCATCACATATTCTTCCTCTTCCGAAAGAGCATTCGGATCATTGGGGTCGATCGTCGGGAAGTTGTGATCCAGCAGATCATACTTTTTCCCGTTCAGCGTGATCGTATAATCTGAATAGTCAACTTTCTCGAGAAGATTACGGTCTTCCATTCCGAACTCGGTACGCTTCTTAACAAGCTGGCCTTCCAGCTTGAACTGCATGATGCAGATCGCTTTATAGATCCTTGTATTCAGTTCCCGCTCATCTCCCTGGATCTCAGCGCCCTTGAGCTGGAAGTATCTGCACGGATCATCCCCGTAGGTCTTTGTCGCGAACTGGGCAAGCGGAAGAATGTTGATTCCGTATCTGTCTTCCAGAATGTCCAGGTTCCCGTAACGGGCACAGAAGCGCACGACATTTGCAATACACGCCCTCTGTCCGCAGGCGGCTCCCATCCACTCAATGTCATGATTTCCCCACTGAATGTCCAGACTGTGGTATTCCATCAGGGCATCCATAATGTCATCCGGACCATATCCCCTGTCATAGATGTCTCCTAAAATGTGAAGATGGTCCACGACCAGCCTTCGGATCAGCTCAGCGATGGCCTTTATAAAACTGTCCGCTCTTCCTATTCTGATGATCGTATTGATTATCTCTTCATAGTATGATTCTTTGTCCGCGATGTCATTTCTCTCCGTGATCAGCTCCTCGATCACATACGCGTATTCCGCCGGCATCGCCTTGCGGACTTTCGAGCGGGTGTA
>DMAZ01000117.1:0-11773 GCA_003446335.1 Lachnospiraceae bacterium
TCTTCAGCCTCATCGGACTCCTCAGCTTCTTCATGCTCTTCAGCCTCATCGGACTCCTCAATTCCGCCCGTTACAGGTTCGGCATCCGTCTGATCCGGTACAGCTCCGCGCGTTAATTCATATTCTTCATCTTCCAGTTCGAATTCATCAATATACTCAGAATCCTCTTCGGCGGCTGAACGCTCAAAGACTCTGACTTTGACCTTTTTCTCATCGGCCTGTTCGTTTACGGTCTCGCGCTCGGCATCCTCGAGTTTGGAGATAAGAGCCTTGCTGATGGCATCTATCTCTTCATCGTACTCCTGCTGCGAATCAGCCGTATCAGATGATTTTTCCGGTTCACCATCCTCCTTCGGTCTGTCAGTGTCAGTATCTGCCTCTTCCTCAGTCTTCTCATCCCGCTCGGGTTCTTCGGAGCCTTCGATCAGATCTTCCTCATCAGATGCGGACCGGCCATACAACTCAGCGTCATCAGCCTCAACTTCCTCGTCCTCACGAAGTTCTCTGAGTCTGAGCATCCATCCGGGCTCAGCACCGTCAAAATCATCGTCATCGTCATCATCGGAAAGGTCGAAATCGTCCTCCTCTTCCTCTAACTCCTCGTCAAGATCTTCATCCTCATCTTCATCGTCCTCCTCATCTTCCAGATCGGGACCGATACCGAGGAATCTTCCTATGCTTCTTCCGAAGCCGGTAGAGAAGAATCCGCCCTGTTTTTTCTTTTTCGGAATATCCCTGACAGGTTCATCCTCGAACGCGATTTCATCCTCATCGTCCTCTTCATCTATTTCATCGAATTCATCCGCGAACGATTCCTCATCAAAAAGTTCTTCTCTGTTGGATTTCTTAAAGAAGCCGGAGAATTTCTTCTTTTTACCCGTACCTGTTTTTCCTGAATCCTCAATCGGCTGGCTATCCCTCTCAAGATCCTCCAACGTGTAGGATTCCTGTTTCTCCTCTGCCACCTGCTCCGTATCCTCTTCCTCTATGAAAGAGGTCGTTCTGGGCACACTGTTCCTGTAACCGGATTCATCGTCGAATATCCCTTTCGACGGCATCTTCTCATCATCCGTCTCTGCCGGTTCAATTCCCTCCTCCTCAGCTCTCTGCTTTTCAAGCTGGTCTGCAAAGGAAAGACCGCCGCCCTGGAATATTTTCCTGATTTCTGCGCCCATATTATGTCTCTGGGCATTGATATTATCGTACGGTGCTTCTTCATCCCGAATCTGATTATTTCGGAAGAGAGACTCCCCGGCGGATTCCCTGCCCGCATCCTGCAGGGCAGAAGAAGATTCTTCTGCCTTTATCTGCATTTCTTCCCCGGAATCCTCCGAATCAAGACCCGTACTGCGGTCGGATCCTGCCGTCGTGAGATCCGGTGTCCTTACAAGGAGTATATCCTCTTCTTCCTCATCGGGATCTGAGTATGCAGCTGTGACCGCTGCTTTGGGTATTGCATATGTTGCCGCTTCCGTCTCATCTGCAGCATCTTCTGCTTCATCAGTTTCCTCTTCCCCGGATGTCGCTTTAGCAAGATCCCGGACAGACTCCTCACCCGGTACTTCGACATGATCTTCAGGATTCACAGCCTCCTCTATGGATGTCGCTTCGTCAATCTCTGCAGTAAATTCAGTCTCCTCCACAGGTGTCGATCCGGCAAACTCTTCGGATACCTCTTCCTCTTTTATGCCTGTCATTTCAACAGAATCATCAGAAGTCTCTTTCACTTTACTACCTGTTGTCTCAGCAGCTTCTTCAGAAACCTCTTTCGCTTTTATACCGGTTATCTCAGCAGCTTTTTCGGTGGTCTCTTTCGCCTCTGCAGCCGCAGCTTTCTCCTTTTCCTCTTTCAGAGCGGCTGCCTGAATGGAGGCATAGCTGCTCTCCCATCGCTCAGCACGATAGCGCGTGCCCAGCACCTGGCGGGCATCGTAGCCGGCTTCCGCGAACGTAGAATTGAGATACTCATAAGTCATGGGTATGATTCTGAGAACGAACAGCGTGACGGGCAGATCATGCAGAATATCCTTCGTCACGCCCCTGTAAGATAAGATCTCCCAGTAATCATCGCTTCCGACCGCGACCTGTTCAGCTACTCCGTACATCTGAAGACCTGCAAGAGGCTGCATATTCCCGGTATATTCATCGAATATAGCCGCTGAAACATTGCTGTTATCCAGAATATTACTGAATTTCAGACCGCCTTCGGAAATAATGTAAAAGATTCCGTTCAGATAGAGATACTCAAGCGGCGTACACCTGATCCGATTCCCGCCGCCCGTGGACAGAGCCATTGTTGTATGTCGATTGATGAAGGCGTCGACCTCTCGGCTCAGTTCGTCCGACGGCATTACAGAGACCGGAGCACGGAGCTTTCTGGCGATCTGATACCCCACCTCGGACGTAGTCCTCTCATCTTTTATGAACATTCCGGTTATTGAGAGGTCTCCTCCGACGGCAAATTCCATATCTACGACATATTTGGTAAAGCCGGCATCAGAAAATCCGAGACCGACAAATGCGATCCTCTTTCCGAGCAGACCTTCACGGTTTTTCAGCAGATAGGATTTTGTCTTCCCGGCTGTCAATGCACCGTAAAAATTAAAGATAAAACAGAATCCGTCATAGACAGAGATCTCCTCCGGAGATTCACCTATTTCAGCAATTCTGACATTACCGATAATATAACCGATCGCATTTGCAACACGCTCTGCCGAGCTCTGTCTTCCATCGTATAATATAAGTGTATTTGCCATTTCCGAAACACCTCTACTGCTTTTAATGGGATTCAGGTCATCCTTCCTGCTCCCGCACCTGATTTCTGATAATCTTACCGGTCGAATTTCTTATGAACGGTTCATCTCTTATGATCAATTTCTTAAGCTGTCGGTAAACCGGTTCCCCTTTATTCACCCGGTCAAGCAGCGCATCGAAATACTCCCTCGGCGCTCCCGCTTCCTTTTCAGGATAGATCTGGACCGCAAGGACATTATCCTGTTCGTATACAACAGCCTCGGCTACCGCCGGATCGATCAGGATCTTCTCCTCCATCTCCTCAGGAGAAATATTTTCTCCGCTGGATGTAATGATCAGATTCTTGGTCCTTCCGGTTATGAACAGATAATGGTCTTCGATCTTTCCAATGTCCCCTGTGTGGAACCATCCACCCTTCATGGCTTCGGCGGTCGCTTCGGGATCCTTATAATACCCCAGCATGATATTGTCGCCGCGGGCAAGGATCTCGCCGTCATCGTCGATCATCACCTCGCACCCGAAAAGCACCGGTCCTACCGAGCCGTCACACATATCTTTATTTCTGTTCACAGCCAGAACAGGAGAACATTCTGTGATGCCGTACCCGTTCAGAATTTCGATTCCAAATTGTCTGAACATCTTGACATACACAGGCGAAAGCGGAGCTCCGCCACAGATAATGAACTCCAGATTTCCACCGGTCATAGCCCTGACCTGCTCAGGAGCGAGCGTTCCGCCGGCCCTTTTTGCCATCACTCTGAATTGTTTCGCAAATGTCTCTATGATCATCGGAACGACGAACAGACATCTCGGCTTCGCAATCTGAAGATCTTTCATGATATTGCGCATATTTCGAACGATATAACACGGCTTATTATAATTGAACACCATGAGATGTCCCACGATCAGTCCGAACATATGGTGCATGGGCAGCGGTGAAAGTCCGTTGCCTTCAAGGACAAAATTGGTACATGCCTGATTTATGTTCGCTGCGATATTCTTCTGGCTCAGCATTACGCCCTTCGGTATACCGGTCGTGCCGGATGTATATACCAGTGCGCACATCTCCTCCGCATTGATCTCAAAGTCGATAAAAGAGGTGTCTCCTGATGCGATATACCTTTTCCCTTCCTCTACCCATTCGGGGAAGCAGGTGAAGGCCAGATCTACGAATCCCCTTGCATCCGCTGCCGGTATCTGTGACAGACTGTTCCTGAAGGCAGGAATCGCAGGCGCGAACTCCGGAGAGTACGCGAGAGCAGCACAATCACCGCTTGCGCATAATTTTATGATATTTTCGACGGGCTGGCGGGCATCCATAGGCAGCGCTACGTTGCCGCCGTTTACGATTGCAAAGAAGGTGACCAGCCATTCATAGGAATTTAATCCCAGCAGTGCTATATGGGAGCCTTCTCTGAAATTATGTGCATAAAAATATGTCCCGACAGCATTTACATCGTCACGGAATTCAGAGTATGTCTTTTTTACAACATTCCCATCATCGTCGGTGTAGAAAAATGCAGTACCGTCAGGATTATCATTATTCCGAAGTTCGACAAGTTCCTTGAGCGTGCAGATCTTCGGAAGTTCATACGGTCCATATTTATTCATTTATTTATTCTTCTCCAGGTATTCTTCGATATCAGCTACTGTCTTGAATTCCATGATCTGTTCATCAGGAATGCTGATGCCATACTGATCCTCGAAATCCGAAACGATTGTCAGAACATCAAATGAATTAAGCTCAAGATCATCAATTAAATTCGATGTTTCATTAATCTGTTCAGCCGGCACATCCGTATACTGTTCCAGCACTTCAATAATTTCCTGCAGCATTGTTAATCCTCCTAGACTATATCTATGTTACTGAATCATCATAGCGAAAAAAGCGCTTTGTTGCAACATTATTTCTAATACAAAAAAGCAGATACTGTCCAATAGTGAACCCGTATCTGCTTTTTCAGATAATTATAAGCCGTTGGTGTAAAGATTTCCGAACATCGGAAGCACGTCCGAATTGGCCTGCCATACGGATGACATCTGTGTTTCATTTAACGGTATGTCACCTGTGCCTGACTTGATCGTTACTGCCGGTATATTCATTACATACATGAAATATTCACTTGCTCCGCCGGCATTCGTCGCGTCATATTTCGGCATCTCAGCAGCGGTATAACCGGTCTTTCCCGTGAGGGCTGTGACAAGTCCATCGAAACCGATGTTCGTGACTCCGGCTACACCCTGCGCTGCCGGACCTTCGTATCCATATCCGTACTCTACGGTCTGCCCGTTCGTTCCGTAACCGATGACTGCAGCTGTACTTACACTGCCTGCCAGATTTACAAGAGCCTGTGTTTCCTGCTCGCTCATAGCCGCACTGCCCTTATATCCTGAGGTCGACGGAGCCGCAGGACCGGCTGTGTATTCCTCCCATCCGATATCGAAGTTGTTGTTCAGATCGACGCCGTTGGCGTTTGCGGAATAGGTCAGGACGTAAGTTTCCATCGGATCTGTAGTGATACCTGCCGCAACATCTGCATCATACGCTGCCTGCAAAGCCGCTCTGGCTTCATCTGTTCTGAGCGCGTCGACACCATACTGGCAGATTGAAACGCCGTCCGGATTCGCCATGGGGATCACATGGACGCAGACATCAGCAAAAATAGAATCCAATGGATGATTCTTATATGTGGTACCGCTCTTTCTCGCCTTGCAATAGGCTTCCAGCTGATTCATAGCCAGGACCGTATCAATATAGTCTGTACCCTCAAGTGCATAATAGACGATGACATGTCTGGAGGCATTCGCATTGCCGATAATAGCCTGATAGATCGCTCTCTGATCAAGTGTCGTTCCGATCGTCTCTGTGGAAATGAAATCTCCGTACTGCACGGTCATGAAATAAAGATCCTTGACCATCTGATCGTAAGAATACATGACGCTGTCTGTCCGGCAGATCGATTCACCTTCAGCGGGCATCTCCGTCAGGAACTCACTGAGATCTCTCGTACTGATATCCGGAAGTCCGAGCATACCTGCTTCCGCAAGCTTAGCTGCTTTCTCTTCCTTCTCAAGTTCCTCGGCTCTTGCAAGAGCTGCAGCCTGCTCCTCTTCAAATTTAGCCTGAGCAGCCCTGCTCTCTTCAAGATATCTGCTCTCCTCGTCAGTCATGCTCTCTTCAGCTGCCGCCACAGATGAATCAGCAACAGCTTCCTGTGTCCCGGCATTGGCGGGTGCTTCTGCAGTTGCATTGTTATCCGGTCTGCTTACGGAAAGATTCGACCAGAAGTACGTCATCATCGCACCGACACCGAGTATGAGGAGGATCAGAATGACCGATACAGTCACGACAGTCCTGCCGTTCCCCTCATCGTCATCGTCATCTTCATCCTCGTCATCATCTTGAAGTGCCTGTTCCGCAGCTTTTTCTTCGACAAGCGCCCTCTTTTCCGCTTTCTCCCGTTCAAGACGCGCCTGTTCATCCCGCAATGCTGCCTCAAGGGCTTTCTTTTCTTCTTCCTCGTGCATCTTCTTTTCCGCTTCCCGGCGTCTGGTTTCTTCTTCCTCTGCCAATCTTCGTTCTGCCTCTTTGCGCTTTGCTTCTGCCTCCCGTTCACGGGCAAGGGCGGCCTGTCTCTCCGCCTCAGCATACTCTTCGCGGGCAGCCTTCACACGTTCTGCTCTCAGGGCAGCCTCTCTGGCACGCTCCTGTTCTCTGGCGCGCTTTCTCGCCTCTTCACCAGGGTCCGGCTCCGAGGTGCCGCGAACGATTTCTTCTTTCGGTTTCCCTTCGGGACTTGCCGGTTCAAAAGCTCTGCCCGCCGTATGATAATTCGTTTCTTCGCCGGAAATATCTCTGGCCTGTGAAGCCCTTCTTCTTCTGCTCCAACCGCCTCGTTTTTCCACTTCATACCATCCGCCGGTCCTGATCGACTCTCCGCTCACATAGGCCTGTGAGTTTCTCTCGTCGATTGCCCTCCTTGTCGGTTCGTTCTCGACTCTTCTGGCGGCCCTCACCGCGGCGATCTTCTTTTTCTCGGCTTCCTGCTCCCTGGTCACACGCTGTATCTCAGCAGCTAAAGCACTCTCGAACTCGCTGAGCATCGGGTCCTCAGGTTCTATTTCCGTGCTGGGTGCCCACTGATCTGTATTCTGCAGGATATTCTCGTAAGCACCGGTCTCTTCCGGTTTTTTCGCGTTCCGGTCACCTGCCTGATCCACTACTTTCTCACGCACCGGTGTACTCTGGACCGCCGGACCGTCCTTTTCCGATGTATTATCCCTGACCCGGGCAGTCTCCTGCACAGGCCCGGCCGGAGCAGGCACCTTATTTTCTTCCGGCTTATCCGGTGCTTCCTCTAAATCATCATACTCAAAGTCATCAAATGAAAACTCTTCAAAGAATTTGTCATCCAGAACATTGTTTTCTCCTTCGGGATCCGGACCGGAACTGCCCGAATTTCCGAATAACGTGAATTTATCAGCCACAGCTTCCTCCACAAATAAGCGTTTATTTTACACTCCAGTGAACTAGTATATCAAATCGGCCATAAAAATGTAAATACGCTATGTCAGATTTCCGCCATGAACATTTCATAATAATCATCCTCCCCCGTGAGAAGAGGCGAATTCTCACCTCCCCCGTTGGTGCTTCTTTTCATTGCCGCATACTCCTCTTCTCCCGCAGCGATCAGGTCCATAGCATACAGAGGATATCCATACTCTGTACTGAGACGGCAGAATTCTCCCACAGGGTTCTTACTGTTCTTTGTCTCCAGAAGTGCTTTTCTTACCGCCGGGTCCCTTCTTGCAAGACTTTTCAGTTCCGTCAAAACATCATTTACACTCATTCCTTTTCCTCCTCTCCTTCAAAAAAAGCCAGGCCGACCGTTCCCGGCTGACCTGACCCCATTGTCATTCTTCATACTCTATCTGATTTTCATCGCACCACAGGCGGGCAATCTCGTCATAACATCCATTACGGAATTCCAGCCATTCCTCTTCCAGATCAAAAGCCTGCACCGACTGCTTGAAAAGTCTCTGTGCCGCATTTCCGTCTTCTTCAAGGACCCTGAACAGAGCGGATGCTTCCTCACTGTCCTCAAGCTGTTCGACGAAGTCCGCCATCATGGAAAACTCATCGATTTCGTATTCATTCGGAAGACTTATATATTCCCCGGGATTCTTCTCGATCGCCTTCTCCAAAGTTCTGTCACGGCTGATCCCGTAAATATTGTCCATCAGCAGGTGGACCTCTCCGGTCTTCGTATGGTAGAAGAACTGCGCTCCGGCATTTGCGTAAGTAATCCCGTCAATAACATCCTGAAGCTTTACTTTCATCAAAATCCTCCCTTTCCGGTCTGTGGCCTGATTCCCTTCAGTCCGTTTTCCTTTGCCCAGTTCTCAGCAATTTTCATGCATATATCACATCGATACTGATCCCAGTTCTCCTGAAGGCCGCCGCTTCGGATCCTGCTCCGGAAGGAACGCATTGCTCCCGGCGACTGAAGCGTCCGGATCAGTTCAGCCTGGAGGCTTCTGTCACTCTGTATTTTCGCATAATTCATCATGAGCTGCATTTCATCTGCTGCCGTAAGAACGGGAATGGCAATATAATCTTCCGGACGTTCCTTAATATCCCTGTCCAGTTCCGGGTCGCTTACTCCCATAGCCGCAAATGCGCGATCAATCTTCAGGACGACTTCTTCATCTGACTTTTTATAATAATATTTACCGGTCCTGTTGGCAAATGCGATCGCATCCGCCACATCCTTAAGCTGTGCTTTTTTCTTTCTCTGAAAAAAATTGAACATATTTGTTATAAGTCTCCGTCTCACCCATGCCCTCCGCTTTTTCTCCGGAGAGCTTTCCGCTAAAGGGTATCAAGAGCAATCTGCTCCCAGTGAACATTTCCCGATTCCTTCTTTGTCAGAATATTGGTGTGGGTAAATCCGCATTCTATTGCCTTCCGGACAGCCGCATCAAAAGCCCCGTTCAGAAGAGAGTAATGATGAGCATCTGAATTGATCAGTATTTCACCGCCGAACTGCCTGAGGCTCTTCAGAAGGAACGTGTTCGGATAGAATTCTTTTTTCCTTCCCCTGTTGACGGCCCCGCAGTTGATCTCGAACGGAATCCCCTCCGAAACGAGATATTCCATGGCTTCCAGGGCGTATCTTAAGTAGCGCGGATCCTCCTCGTCAAGGAAATGCATGGTATCGTTGAACCTTGTCACAAGATCAAAGTGTCCTACGAAGGTACAGTGAAGGCGGTCATAGACCCTGGCTTCGAGTTCATAATAAGCTTTCGCGAGCGCATAATAATCTCCACCGAAATACCGGAGGCACAGTTCAGCCATGATCTCTTCTGTATTGTCGACCGACATGGGGATCTCGGTCTTTACATCAAGAAAGTGTGTAGAGCCGATCAGATAATCAGCATCATCGGCGCAGTGGGGATCATAGATATTATCCAGTTCCACTCCGCACAGGATTTCGATCCGGCTCCCGTACTTTTCGCGAAGTCTTTTGATCTCCCGATAATACTTATCGATATCCATATGAATATCCGGATCCATATGGCCTGAAAATCCGAGATGCCGAAAGCCCAGCATCAGTGCCTGCTGGACCTGTTCTTCGGCTGTACTTGTCCCATCGCAGAAAGTCGTGTGCGTATGGTAATTTGCAAGAAGAGGCATAATTCAGTCCTTTCATCGGAAACGTTTTTTTATTATATCGATGCTGCCGTCATCATTAAAATCGATCAGCATGTAGGACTGGGTCTTCCATTCCAGACGCCCTTTCAGCGCACCCGGGTTCAGGAACATGATCCCATCTACTTCTCTCTCGAAATATTGATGTGTATGCCCGAATATGATCATATCACATTTTTTCTGCTTTGCCTGAAGCCGGATCCTGCCGATCCGAGGAACCCCGTAAAGATGACCGTGTGTCAAAAGGATCCGGTGAGGACCTTCACTGATGATCAGTTCATCCGGAAGTTCCCGTGATAGATAATAATCATTGTTCCCTCTGACAATATAGCATGGAAGATCCCCTGCTGCCCGACGAAGCTCACCGGCTTTCATCTCAATATCTCCGGCCACGATTACAGCATACACATCCCTCTCCCGCTCAACTGCCTCTTTAAAATTTTCCAGAAAGCCATGTATATCGGAGCAGACCAGATATCTGTGCACAGTACTACCTCCCCAACTGATCAGAGAACATGCTTCAGGGTCTCCAGCACGCTTTTCATGTGGTACTTGAGCAGGAATGCCGCAGTATAATATTCGGGATATTCATACTTGATATTATCCAGGATCGGGATAATATACTGCTCAGTCTCGTCTATGTAATTTGCCATTTTTTGTCTTGAGAAGGCCGTGGCCATGCCGGAAATGTTATTGCAGCGGTCCAGGCACTTGACAACGGAAGCGATCCTGTCGGACATGATCCTCTCATAATACTGGTCCTTGGACTCCTCCTTCGTCAATCCTTCCTGCTTTTCGTAGGAAAGCAGAAGAACAGCCTTTCTCGCATCTTCACCGACAGGAAGGTCATCCGCATTCACCCCGCAGTCCTCCACAACATCGTGCAGAAGGCAGGCAGCGACCACTGAATCCTCGGCAACACCGACGGCAAAAGCATGACACGCCATCAGCAGGGGGTGATTAATATACGGAACCTTGTCCGCCCCCTTCCGGTATTGTCCCTCATGACACTTTTTCATGAACACAAGGGCTTCCGAAGTCTGCGTAAAATTCAATTCCTCCGCTTTTCGTTCGATGAAACGATACATATTGTCTTCTGAAAACATCCTGTCGTTCAACTGCCATCGGTTATGAACAGGATCATTTTCTTCAAGCAGAAAACCGACACCGGTATTCAGTGCATGCGCAATCCCCGTCAACCTCTGCGTTTCGGGAATCTTTCTGTCTTCCTCCCAGGCCCTCACTTCATCCAATGTCACACCGATTCTTCTGGCAAATGCTAACTGACTCATCTTGATCTGAGATCTTCGATCCGAAATACGTTTCCCTATGCTCACTTTTTTCCTCCAGTCCGTCTATGCAACCTTTATAAGCAAGGGGGTGCCGAACTAAGGCCTGACTCCACTATAACAGCAGACAATATCTGCATATGTCTGCAGGATACAGTAGTGACATTGCCCAGCGCGACAGCCCCATCTACGTACATTATTTAGCATCCGGTCCCGGCATTATGATATCAAGAAAAATCCTGTTTATTTCTTCCTCCCGATAATTGTTGTTCATATACTCACAAGCCACACGGTCAAGTACCGCAAATATCTTTCTGAGCCCTTCTCTTCGCACGAGACGGACCAGACTCCTCCTTACGCCCTGTGTCACCGGATCCTGGAAAAGGATCAGGGTATGATGTCTGTTCCCTATTTCACGGAACGCTCTGGAAAGCTCTTCCCCGGTGAATGAACCGTAAAGGCAGACTACACGGAATCCGTCTTCACACGCGTCCTGACGGAAATTGGCAAGTGCTGCGGACTCCTTTCCGTTTTTCCCGTCATCCTGCGGTTCGAGAACTACTTTGTAGTTCTCATATTTATTCCTGATACGATCCTGCTCTTCAATATCCGCGACACGGAACCCGAGCGATTCAAGAACATTCTTTACTCCTTCCGGTCCGAATGTCTCCCCGCTCGCCGGCCATGTGATAAATCCGGATCTTTCCGTTCCGTCTTTCGCTCCGGTGGCCATCTGATAATACTCGATGTATTTTTCATCAAAGTCGTCAAGGTAGTTTTCCATTGCGGGAAACTCCTCTCCGCTGGCTGTGTTCTCCTGCTCTTCCCCGGCCTCTTCTGTCCCCTCATCCGTGATTTCTTCCGCAGAGACTTTTTCTGCATCTTCACGAAAGGGCTCCTCTTCAACTGCTTCCTCAGCTCCTGCCTCTTCTTCGGATTCTTCAGAAGCCGCTGCCTCTGTCTCTTCCTCAGCTTCTTCTGCTTCAGAGACCACTGCCTCAGCCTCTTCCTCAGCTTC
>DMAZ01000117.1:11929-18392 GCA_003446335.1 Lachnospiraceae bacterium
GCTTCAGGACCCGCTGCCTCAGTCTCTGCTGCTTCACAAGCTTCTTCCACTGCTTCTTTTACTTCAGGATCCGCTTCCGCTGCCTCTTCTTCAGAAGATTCAGCCTGTGTGACATCCTCTGTCAGTTTTTCGAGTCCGTCCGCTATCTCATCTGTCTCTTCATCAGACATGGCAGAGGGAACCGCATTCTCCTCAAATCCCTCATCATAATCGTCCAGATCCTCTTCCACAAAAGGGATGTCTACCTCCTGCGGATCATGAATGTCCCGGGTTATGACAGCACCTGCGATCAGTTCCGGAGAGAAATACTCTTCCAGCTTCCTGACATACTGGATCCTCTTTCCGGCCTCCTCCTCTTCGAGAGTCACAAGGAAATCGATGTAGGGCTGATATCTCTCCCGACAGCCCTCCAGAGTCATTTCTTCAGGATCCGCTATAACGATCTTCTCCTGAGCTTCCCGGAGCGCAATGATCTCCAGCGGATTGTCAGTCTCCAGTTTCTGAAAGCGCTTGGCTGCCTGAAGGATTTCCTCCTTGCAGAAGAGTTCATGGAGCTTTTCCATTTTATCCTCAGCTTCGGCGTATGTTTCCGGGATCTCCGAACTCCCGCAAAGGGTCCGGAATCCTTCTCCGCATGAAATCTGCGCATCTTTTATATTCTGCAGGCATCTGATCGTTTTGTCCATGAGATCTGCAGGCAGGAACTTTTCCGCACTTACATATTCTCCAATCTGTCCGCACTGTTCTCCGAGTATGAAACTGTCTGACCTGAGTGCAGCGATTGTTTCATTGACTTCCTGAAGTCTTTCCATCTTATTCATAGATTTAAGTATCTCCTTCCCTGCTCATTATATCCAATATCTACTTATCCGTCAGAGCATCGATGTATCCCAGCACCCTGCTTCGCTTTATTTTGGATAAGGTATGATATTTTTCTATCAGATAATGTTCATCGGAATCCCGATCAATCATGATATGTTCCGGACTGATCTCCGTTCTCGTATCTGCCTCCCCAAGCAGATCATACGGTGAGACCTCCAGGACATTACAGATCAGCATAATTTTTTCTGCGGACGGATTCGTCTTTTTTCTTTTCCAGTCACTGATCGCGCTCTGTGATATATCTGTCCTGATCGAGAACTCCCGCTGTGTCATGCCGCGTTCTTTTAATATCTCAAAAATACGCTCACTGATTATCATTTTTTCTCCCCTTAAAATGCATCTATACTTCCCTTTTTTTCCTGCCTTTCCCCAAAAGCAGAAATGGTATACTTCTGATTTCTCATTCAAAAGTATACCATACGCTTTGTCATTCTTCTACACTAAACATCACGTCGTTTTCGACTTCATCTTCATTTTGCGGGACAGTAACTTCGGACCCGGAAACATCATATTGTGCCTCGATCGCACTGGCCGTCTGAGCATTGATCTGACTGGAATACCTCGCATCTGCCTGTCTGCGGCCGATCAGGAAACCGATGATCAGGAAAATCAGGAAGATGATCACTCCGCCGCCGATCAAAAGAATTCTCCTGTTAAGAGCGGCTCTGCGTGACTCCTGTTCCCTGAGCCTTGCCTCACGTCGTTTTCTTTTTTCCGCGGCAGCCCTCTCCTGAGGGGTCCTCTTTCTTTTCTTTCCCGGTCTGGAAGAAGTCCCGCCGGGATACGCCACCTGCCTTTGTCTGCCGGCCGAAGACGGAGAGTTCTTCTTTTTTCCGGAAGAAGCCTTTTTCCGTGCTCCGCTCTGCTGCGTTTTTCGGCCTGAGGAATAGGACGTCTGCTGTGTCGAAGGTCCCCCTCCTCCCTGCGTCGTATTATCGACATATGTTGTGAACTGGTTCCCGTTCTTATCATATCCCATATAATACTGACGACCGGTCTCATCATAACTCATATAATACGGCTGGCCGTTATTATCATAGCCTGTATAATAGGGAATACCTCTTTCATCATAGCCGGTATAATAGGGACGCCCGTTGGCATCCATTCCCTGATAGGGCTGACCCGTATTGCCGTTCTGATATGTATTCTGGTTATTCATAGCCATTTCCTGTTAACCCGCAATTATTATTCCATCAAATAGTTTCTGTACAGCCGTGCCGTCAATCGTGTGAGGCCATCCGCCGGAAGTATCAATGTCCACACGGACGATCCCGCCGTCTTCCGTCTTCAGATCCACAATGCTTTTTCCGTCGGTCCGATATATTTTTAAAGTCGTCCCTTTTTGAATGATAATCCCTTCCTCCGCTGTCTCATCGGTCTCAGGATCAATTGAGTCGGCCGCGAACTTCATCAGCGCAGTAAGCTCTATATTACTGCCCGCATAATCATCGCCGTTCAGATAGTACCAGATATCCTTCGCCTCCGGCATCCCGTCAGATCCGGTCGCATAAAGACAGCTGGCGCTGTATGAGCTCATCAGATCGAAATCCGATTCGAGCAGAAAACCTTCAGGATCACAGGGCAGGACCGTTCTCCTTGTACCGTCATCATGATAATATTTCGGAAATCCCATTTGGGACATCGTGCCAAGGAATACGGGTATCTCCCCGTTAACATCGAACACTGCAAGCTGATCATATTCTTCGTCACCGTCAGCATGTACGTATATATAATACCGCTCATCAGCCGTTCGCACAAGAACAGGTATTATTTCCCCTGAAGATAATCTTCCGACGGCACTCCTGCCGTTCATCTCCACGGTAATGGAATTGTTATCCCCGGTCACTCTCAGCAGATCCGTAGATCCGTCATTTTTTATGTCAAATGCATTTTGCACACCCGCTCGGACGGGCACTGACCCGGATTTCGGCACACCGGCGAAAGAATCCGTAAAAAGATCCGGCTCATCCTTACGGGAGATCTGCACCGTAACAAGGTCGCTCTCTGCATCATCCGCAAAATAAAAATTAATGCCTTCTTCGGAAACTGCCCATATATAATCAGATTCACTATACCCGGCCAGTAATTTCTCAAGATCCGTGATCGGTCCGTCCGGATATTCGGCATCATAAGCTTCCATCAACTGATCGGCAAGACCTTCCGTATCGATGACTTCCGAAAGCTCTATCTCCTTTCCGGTACCCGGATCGATATTTACTGCTTCGATTTCAATTGCGGAAGGATCTTCTATTCCTCCGGATGCCAGAGTGACCGCGCTGAAAACTGCCGTGTCCGATCTGACCGGCAGCATTGTCCGCGTAATCTTCCGTTCATCACTGTCTGCTGCCCGGCTTTCGGAAGCCTTTTCTGCCAGCTCTGAGAAATCCGTATTCATCTGCTTAATGAGCGCAGCCTCATACCGCTCAAGAAATCTGTTCAGATCGGGACTCTTTTTTTTCGCCGCTGCCGTCAGTTTTGGCCATGCATAGTCTACTTTGGCGGAGACTTTCCCGGATGTACTGTCATATTTCCGTTCAAATTTTTCTGAAAGCACAACAGAAAGCAGCTCCGCATTCTCCGTTTTTGAATTCCTGATTCTTTCAGAATCCTTCTTTTCCTTATCTTTCACAGATGTATCTCCGGAAAGATCCGTCAGAGAATCGTCCCCTTCCATCCCTGTCAGGGACTGATCCGCTGATGTGTCCTCATTTCTCATATCCGTTCCGGACCGGTCTGAGGACGTATCCTTTTCTTTTGTTCCGCCGTCGCTTTCATTTTCTGAAGTGTCCTGTTCACTCCCGACAGAAGCGGTGACATCTGATGCTGACGACTCATTCTTCTCCTCCACGAAAAGCGGAGAATCCGTATTGTTGAACGATATCTCGGGCATGGTACATCCCGACAGTATAATAGCCATAAGAACAGAAGCCAATATTTTTTTCTTCATTGCTTCTCCTTTCTCATCTGCCTCGTTTTTACTTTTTCGTCGATCCATTTTATTATGATCACGGCAAGAACAGCACCGGCCGTCCCGATCAGGGCACCGGCAAGAACATCCGTCGGATTATGAACGCCGACATAAAGTCTCGAAAAACCCATAAGCACCGCGACAGTCAGAGAAGCAGCCCTGACCCGCACATCTCTGACAGTCAGAAAGATTCCCATACAGACTCCAAAGGCCGCCGTTGTATGCCCGGATGGGAATGAATTCGGGTCTCTTGACATATCGATCAATGCCGTGAGTCCGGGAACAGTCAGATACGGTCTAGGTCTCATAAAAAACGGTTTGAGGAACACGAGCGACACCAGTGATCCGATGGCAAGCCCAAGAGCAGACGCAAATCCTGTCCTGCGTGTCACCGGAACGATCAGGAGCAGAACCGCCATCGCAATAAAGAGGGCTCCGTGGTCTCCCAGTCTGGTATAGAACATAAAAAGTCTGTCTAATACAGGGTTTCTGAGCGTATTCTGAATCCAAAGGAGTATCTGTCCGTCAAACTGGTCAACTGCCTGAAACATTTCCTTCTCACTCTCCGATATCATGTATTCTCATTCAAGTCTTTACGCCTGAACAGCTCAGGCAGGCACTCTTAAGGCTTTACCTGCACTTTACAGTACCTATGATATAATGTAAAAAGCATATTTTCAAACTATTTTTCAACCCTCGCGCATGAAAAAGGTGCCGCTTCATAAGCGGCACCTTAAAAAGATTACAATATTTCAAAAAGAATTGCGGCAAAATCACCGCCAAGCATATGCAGGTCCATTCTGTCGATCGGAATACCTATATTCATCAGTTCATCCCCATAGGCAGAAAACTCTTTTGATAAAGCATCTTTCTTACTGTATCCGTATGTATCGGCAAGAACGCCTGCCCCACAGTTCTCGACCCTGTATCTCACCTTATAGTTTCTCTGAGGATCCAGACCTTTCAGTCTGAATCTGATCCAGGAAGCATTTACTTTATTCAAAGTCTGAACATACAAGGCTATCGCCCTGCTCCTGTCGGAAGATACGACCATCCAGCCTGTCTCGTTACGCTCAAAAGGACTGATCAGCCGGTAAAAATCTCCGTCCATCTGAATAAGATCCCTGTTCCTCTTCATAAAATCTATCTGTGACTTAACGGCAAGGAGCTCATCTTCACGAAGCTTTCCCAGCACCAGCTCATAACCGAATGTCCCGAAAAAAGCAACTGCCGCGCGGGTACCGAGCGGTGTCACCCGCCCGAGCTGATGATTCGGGACGGCGGAAACGTGAGAGCCGATGAATGACAGCGGATAAACGATCGAGGTCCCATACTGGATCTTACATCTTTCATGAGCATCTGTATCATCACTGCACCATGCCTGCGGTGCATAATAAAACATACCCGGATCAAATCTGGCTCCTCCGCTGGCGCAGGATTCAAAAAGAATATCCGGAAATTCACGGGTGAGACGCTCATACAGGCTGTACACACCCAGAATATAACGATGCATGATTTCCCCCTGGCGTTCGGGCGGATAAAAATCACTGAACGGCTCCGTCATATAGCGGTTCATATCCCATTTTATATAGGAAATTTCCGATTCCCGCAGAATTTTGGAGACCATTCCGTATATATGCTCAACGACATCCGGCCTCGTATAGTCAAGCACATATTGATGTCTGGTCTGGCAGGAAACTCTTCCAGGAGTCTTAATAAGCCAGTCCGGATGCTCCCTGTAGAGGTCACTGTCCTTATTGACCATCTCCAGCTCGAACCAGAGACCGAATCCAAGACCGATCTCCCTGATCTTACGCGAAAGCCCTCCGATTCCCGACGGGATCTTTTCAAGATTGCAGTACCAGTCTCCGAGTCCCCGGCGGTCATCATTTCTGGCACCGAACCATCCGTCATCCAGCACGAACAGTTCCACCCCGACATTTGCGGCTTCCTGTGCCATTTTCAGAATGATATCCTCATTGAAATCGAAGTACGTCCCCTCCCAGTTATTGAGAAGAATGGGGCGCGGTCTGTCTCTCCATCTGCCCCGCGCAAGCCGGCTGCGATACAGCCTGTGATACGTCCGGCTCATGCCGCCGATTCCATCCTCTGAATAGACCATGACGACTTCCGGGGTGGTAAAACTCTCACCGCTTTCAAGCTTCCAGGTAAAATTCTCCGGACTGATCCCGATGGTGAGACGGGTCATATCGAAGGTCGAGACCTCGACATTTGCAAGGAAATTCCCGCTGTAGACCAGACTGAACCCGTAGACTTCCCCATGATCTTCCGTGGCATCCGGGCGCAGAAGCGCTATGAACGGATTCTGTTCTGCTCCACCCGCCGTTCCGCATATTCCCTGGATTCCCTGGTGCCCCATTTCGAGCCTTCTGCGTTTCGGGTAACGTTCGCGTCCCCACGCTCCGGACAGCTGAAGCAGGTCGTAATCCATATCGAGGAATTCTACCGAAGCGCTCACGGCTCTCTCTATAAAGACGCTCTCTTCACCATCCTGTTCAAATCGCGCATGTCTCGTAATAACAGGGTATTCGGAATAAATCGTATAGGACAGATACAATGACGTTCCCATAAGATCGTCATGCAGGCGTAGTT
>DMAZ01000084.1 GCA_003446335.1 Lachnospiraceae bacterium
TCCGCCGGTCTGATCGTATACTTTCCGACCGCCGCCGGAATAATAAATGTTTCTGCATAGTGCACGGTGAACGGTTCAAATAAGCCATCGCTGCTCTCGATCACAGCCGTCTTTCCTCCTACCAGATTACATATATGAAAGCCATCCGACGCATCGTGATACGTTTTTTTCGAGGCAGTAAAACGTCTCGTCTCAATGAATTCAAGTTCGTGCAGGCCTGTCTTCTCCTCAAGAACGCCATCCGACTGATCAATGACGGAAATCTGATTGACCAGGTTATCCTTCACCCATTCTGTTGTTCTGTTCCACCGGATATTATTCAATCCATCCTGAATATGGATCGGGCGGGGAAGACCATCCAGACCGACGCGATCCCAGTCCCAGAGCTTGAACGTAAAGTTATAAGGCGTGGAACTGACTTCCAGTACCATCGTATCTGCGGCCGAACAATGTATCGTGCCGGCCGGAATCAGAAAATGATCATGCCTCTTTGCCGGAAAGTAATTGATATACCGATCTGTCGGGAACGAGATTTCTCCTCTCGCTGCTCTTTTCAGATCTTCAGCCATCTGTTCCCGATCAATTCCCTCTTTCAGTCCGAGATATACGCCTGCAGATTCCTTTGCGTCAAGAATGTAATAGCTTTCATCCTGTGTATATGTCATGC
The DNA here is from genome assembly GCA_003446335.1 of Lachnospiraceae bacterium. The sequence goes on from DMAZ01000084.1 coordinate 668, forward strand.
CGAAATGCGAACGGATATATTCTGTCAGCGGATGTACCTGCAGAGAAAGATTCTGTCCTCCGATCGTATCAAGAAAGTCGAATCGAATCGGGAATTCCGCGCCGAAACGGCAATAGTTCTTCATGCCGAGAAGCTCGACCGGCTTATAAAGGACCAGATCCATCGCAGGAATCTCGATCCTGACATCGTGAAAACGGAGATAGAGGCTGTTCTCTTCGGGAACACCGTCAAAGCTCCATGCATAGTTCGGTTCATCCTCCGACAGTCCACAGACCTCTTTCATCCACTGGCCGCCCCATACACCGGGATCAAAATACGGTACAAGTCGGAAAGGCTGCCCGGAAATTTGTCTGAGGCCTTCGCGAAGAGCTTCTCCGGCCACCATTTTCAGATGTCCTTCCTGATTGGAGTCCAGGAACCAGTCTATTTGTTCAAAGATCTCCATTTTACGTTTGTCCGCAATGCGCCACTCAACGAAATATCCTCTCTTTATTTTCCGGAGGGGATCCTCGTCGTAATTGGTCTGCTTAAAATTCGGCATCCCTCTGCGGTAACGCTGCTGTATCTCCCACCTGGCCAGGTCGCAATAGATCAGCGTGTCGGCAGGATGGACCAGTCCGGCTCCAACCCCGTAGATACATACCCTCCCGTGCTCCGGAATCCGGCTTTGTATACGCTTTACGGCTTCACGGTCAACAAAATCTTCCATTCTGCCGTAGAACATGACGCCTCTGACTCTGTCATCGGTCAGATGCGGTGCCATCTTCTCCGTGAGCTGTTCTCCGTCCGGAAAGATATCCTCGCTGTTGATAAAGATGTCCGGATCGTAGCATTTGCAGATAAGATCCCGGACTTCATCGGATACTCCCGGATAGCACTCCACTGCAAGAATGTGATCTTTTTTCTTCCTCAGGCCGGCAAAATAATCCTCTATCGTATCTTCAGAGTATACTTCGCCGTTAAAATTCTTTATGACAGTTTCGGGTTCTTTATCGTAATGAGCGGTCATCATTTTCACCTCTCCCAATCATAAAAATCCAGCTTATCATTTTCCTTCCAAAGTGAAGTAGAACTCCACTCCGTTATCATAATTCTTCACACCGCATTCCTGATTGTGAGCGTCCATGATTGCCTTTACGATAGAAAGGCCTATTCCGCTTCCCCCATACTCTCTCGTACGGGCCTTGTCGACCTTGTAGAATTTATCCCAGATTTTATCTATATCCGATTCCGGTATCGGGTCACCGGTATTAAAGACGGACGTTCTGACGAGATTCCCGACTCTGGTAATACGAATATCAATTTTTTTCTCGTAATCCAGATGATTCAGCGCATTGCTCATGTAATTCGTGACGACTTCCTCGATTTTGAACTCGTCACCCCACACATACATACTTTCTTCCGATGAGAAGGTGACCGCTGCCTCCTTTTCATCTATAAGCAGCGTCATCCCCTGTACAACACCGCGCACAAGCTGGACGATGTCGAACCGCTCCATCACCGTCGGATCATTGCCGAACTCCAGCCGGTTGAGGGAAAGAAGTTTCTTGACCATGCTGTTCATCTTGGCAGATTCATCAATGATGACATCGCAGTAGAAGTCACGGCTTTCCTGATCTTCCGCAATATTATCCTTCAGACCTTCGGCATATCCGGAAATAAGAGCGATCGGTGTCTTCAGCTCATGGGAAACGTTATTCAGGAACTCTTTACGGACCTCATCGATTTCTTCCTTCTTTTTGACGTCTTTCTGGAGCTGTACATTTGCCGATTTCAACTCGGAAATGGTTCTTTCAAGTTCCAGAGACATCTTATTAAAGTTGTCACCGAGTTCGTCGATCTCGTTGTGCGCATGCCCCTGATATTTCGCGTCGAAATCCAGACTGGCCATTTTCCTGGACAGATCACTCAGCTGAACGATCGGTTCCGTAATGCGCTTAGACACGATGGTAATGGCCAGCACGGCGATCAGGGTAATGACCGTTCCCACAACGATATAGAAACGGTTGGAGATATCAACTGCTTTCTCAATACTTTCAAGCGGCGTGCGGATCAGGAACCAGTCCCCGTTGTCAAGCTGTCCCCACAGCTCCATATACTGCGTGCTGATCCTCTTGTCGGAAACCTTCTGGAGTACATACCTGTCCGTCTCTTCAATGACATCAATCTTATCCCGGTAGAAGCCTGTATAATAACCGAACAGTCTGATGGCCTGCTCGGAGGCGTCTTTCCCTGTGGAGTTGATCTCACTGAAGTCGGAATCGGTCACCAGGATCTCGATATTATCCTGTACACTGATCTGCATGATCTCCGTGTTAAAGTCATCCTCCTCCGTTATGGCCAGATCATTGATCGTCGTATAAACGTCCTTGATCTCACGGATCTTTCGATGTTTATAAAATCTGCCCAGGAACAGGTAATTGATCATCCCGACTGTCGCGAGGGTGAGGATCATCATACCTATGAATGTCGTTAAAAGCTGCATTCTGATTGAGTGTTTCATAGCATTCTCCCATTAACGGGTCTTTTTGGTCTCCCCATTCGGATCGAACTTGTAGCCCATTCCCCAGATCGTACGGATATATTCACCCTTCTCACCCATCTTGCTGCGAAGTTTCTTAACATGGGTATCGATGGTCCTGGCGTCCCCGTAATAATCATA
>DMAZ01000189.1 GCA_003446335.1 Lachnospiraceae bacterium
GTTGTTGTCAAACCGGTGGACGGGACGGGAAACAAGGGGCTTAGCATTTGCAAAAATTAAGAGGAGCTTATTGCAGGGTGCAAAAAAGCGAGAGAAAACAGTGACAGCGGCAACATACTGATAGAGAGGTATATTACCGGGGAAGAATCCTGGCACTATTATCTGCTGGCAGAAGATAAGATCAGCCATACTTTCTGCGGCCGCGTCTTCAGACAGCCGGGGTATCCCACATTCTTATATCTGTTTGGTTCTTCTGCGGTTGAAGATACCAAAGAATTTAAGGAGCAGGTCGACCGGAAGTGTGTTGAGTTCCTGAGAAATATTGGATGCAAGAGGGGAATTGCCTGGCTGCAGTTCATCAAAGATGATAAAGGGAATTTCTATGCACTTGAGATGGCGCAGAGAATGAACGCGGATTGTTCCGGAAGAGCGATAAAGAAGGCCATTGGAATCAACACGATTGAGTGGATGCTGGATATTGCTCTTGGGAGAGATCACACGGCTGACATGATTCCGGAGCCTTCTGAACCGCAGTATAAATCGGCACAGTGTGTCTATTATCATTTTGCAGATAGAGACGGGAGGATTGCTTCGATACAGGGATATGATAAGTTGGATCCCGAGAGATTTCTGGTGAGCGTTGTCGCACATGAGGGGGATGTTATACCCAGATATAGGATGATGGTGCGTATTGTGTTCAATGCCTCGAGTCCGAGGGAGATGTGCGAAATGGTTCAGTATATAAACGACAATGTTTGTATTCTGGATGAGAATAACGAGAACATGTATATTCGCTTTACGGATTTTGATGCGGTGAAGGGACGGCTCGGCGGGCTGTTCTGTCAGGAGTAGAGCGGTCGCCGGGGAACGGTCATCGGGGACGTTTCTTCTGGCTGGTGATTTAACGGTCGGCGGGGACGGTTCTTGCGGCTGGTGTTTTAACGGCCGCCGGGGACGTTTCTTCCGGCAGTGATTTTAACGGTAATCGGGGACAGATCTTAGAACCGGCTGTGTATCAACGTATGTTCGTTGGCTGCATGGCTGCGGGAGTGGAGATGTGTCCCCGATTGCTGTTATATGGGCGGCGGGGAGAAACGTCCCCGACGTCTGTTATCCTTCCCATTCATCCTGGAGGATCTGTGCCAGAATGTACTCGCCCCAGGAGTACTCGGACATGAACTCGCCCTCGAAGGAGTCGCGGGAATCCTGATTGTTGTCCTTCCAGGCGTAGTAGTCACAGTCGAAAAGCGCCGTATTCATCGTCTGGCCTCGAGGCGTCGACACCAAAATCCCCTCGATACCTGCCTCGCGGAGCGAGTTCTTCAGCCTTCGGAGCGCGTTATAGTAAACGCTCATGCAGGCGTTGCTGTATGGTCGGCCTTCCCAGATCGTGGTGTAAATTTCCTCGTTGCTGATCTCTTTCCCGCGCCTCGTCACAATAAGAGCCAGGATTTCCTTCGCCTTCCCGACCAGCTTCACCGGGACCCCGTTCTTCTGGACCATGAAGCGGCCGAATGTCTGGATGTAAATGCTCTTATGCTGCCGCACGGATAACAGCCGCAGCTTGGCCATCACATTCTCCAGCGTCGTTTTGGTATATGGCTTTATGATGTAGTGATCCCCGTTGATTTCGTTTGCGTCATGAATGTACTCGTCATGTGCGGTAATGAAAACAATCATGATATCGTTTCTGATTTCTCTCAGCTTCTTGCCAAGCTCAATTCCGTTGATTTCCGGTATCTCAACGTCCAGAAAGGCCGCCTCGATGGGATTTTTTGAGACAAATTTCAAAGCATCCCCGGCATTATCGAATTCCCCTACTATGCTCAGGTCCTTTATGTCTTTGGTCAGTCGGACAAATTTCCGGATCATCAAATATTCATCATCTACAATAATTGCTCTCATTACTCTCTCCCTCCCTGAAATCCGGGTAATATACCCGGAATTATATAGGAATGCGCCTTTTCTGTCTTTCCTTCGGAATTCGTACAGTTACAGTAGTGCCCACTCCCTCTTTGCTCCGGATCTCCATGCCTGCATCCATCACATTTTCCAGACGGAACCGTATATTCTGCAGTCCCGTTGAATCTCTCTTTCCGAGATCTATCTCCTTCTGGATATTCTCCACATTGAAACCGACGCCGGTATCTTCCACCTCCACGACCCAGACATTTTCTTCGCTCCTTGTGCGCAGCGTTACGCGGCCTCCCTGCTTTCCCCGCATACGCACGCCGTGACGGATCGCATTTTCCACAAGCGGCTGTATGCTGAGCGGAAGAATGTAGAAGCCTTCCGTCTCAATGTCATAGACCATGACCAGCTTGTTGCCCAGACGCATCTTCTCGATATTGACATAGGCCCGGATGTTTTTCAGCTCTTCTGAGAAGCCGATCGGTTCATCGGTGGACATGGCCCGGACACAGCTCCTGAGATGTATCATAAAATCACCGAGAAGATCCGATGCATACTGCGGGTCGATCAGGATCAGTTCCTGAATGGAACCCAGTACATTGTAAAGAAAATGCGGCTGCATCTGGCTGGTAAAATTCCTGATCCGGCTCATGCTCAGCGCTTTCTCCATTTGCTGCATTTCCTTTTCCTTGCTCTGCTGTTCTGTCAGGTCATAGATGACACACAATACGTGAAGGTCGCCCGTTACCTTTTCCCGGTACAGGAAAAAGAGTGCCCGGCATGGCTGTTTCTTCCCATCCATGGTATACACAGAAAATAAGACGGATGTGCGCCGTTCTCCTTTTACAAAACAATCCGTAAGATATTTTCTGTCGCTGATCTTGAGATACTTTTCTTTATTTTCCGCGATCAGATTATCACCGATCCATTTCTGCATTTCGTCATATGATCCGATATCGGAAGCAGAAGGGAACTGAAAGATCTTTTGTTGATTCTCGTTGTGATACCTCATAGATGTTTCAAGGACCTTATTCTTTGAGATATTTATTTCAAGGTACGCTGCGGCACTTGCGAGCACCGCCTCCAGATAGTTATTTTCCTTCTGCTTCATGGATGCGACCTGATTTTCATGTGCGATCCGCTGACGGATGATATCGTCGACGTTTTTTATACCCATCAGGATATGCATCCCGTCTTCCGCTTTCTGAAGAGTTGCCCGCAGCTGATGATAGATTGTGCTGTTGTTCTGCCTGATCCTGTAAATCAGCCGGTTGTATTTTTCCTTTTCAAGCATCCTGAGCAGAGTTTCCTTATTCAGCATTTCAGACACATACTCCTGGTCTTCCGGTGCTATGATTCGTTCGATTCCTTCCTGCAGGTCGGAAAAAAAGTCCCTGCCTTCCTTGTGAAGTTTCAGTTCCTGATAGAAATCGCTCTGAAAATAAGTTTTATATTCATTTGTATCCACATGGATATCGTAGATGCTTTCATAATTGTCAAATAGCGCTTCCGCTATCATCCTGTAAGTAACTGCGCTTTTGATCTGTTGATTTGCGCTCATTTGATCACTTCCCTTTCAATTATCAAGTCAATCGGCTGTATTAGGCAATGTTCATTGAAATTTATTGTCAATACAGCATAACATTAAGGCCTTTTCTTCGCAATGCGATATTCCGGAACGTGAAAGAAGGCGGCTGGTCTGGTAATTTCTACGACCGCCGCCTTCCCGCGCATTTGGTTCATTGAAATGCCGTTGTTAATATTTCAATAAACACGATGGATCACATATGACCTTGCTGCATTCATGTATGTGAAATAAAAATAGCAGATTGATAGTAACGCGCAACTAACATTTGACAAACGATACACGTGTTTTTATGCGCCGGTTATTATTCAAGTCCCGCCCGCGGGATTAGGGTCAGCTGATATAAAAAGACCGCCGCCATTCGGCAGCGGTCTTCAGTGAGAGGGTGGCTTGTGATATTGCCTTGTTGTTATCTGAGGTGTCTGTCAATCGGCTAACAGATCTACTTCTCCGGCAAAATCACAGTTTACAACATAATAAGCTTTTCGGTCTTCGGGTTTGAGATAAATCTTAATATCTTCCGGTTTATCCTCCCCTTTTTTCACGGTGTCATAATCTTCCCTGACTGCAGCGATGATGTCATCGATAGAAACTTCCTGCCCGGCATACTGAAGGTAAATTGTTTTGTCAACGGACTTTTTGTTTTTTTTCACTTTTTCTTCAGACATGTTACGACCTCCTTTGTGATGAAACGGAATGGATTGAAAAATGCTTCCTCATCCAAAACCTTCCGAAAGAGCCGGTTTAAAAAAAGGACGGATGGCCGAACGCACTGGTTCAGGATAGCTGCAAAAAAGCTAAATGAGGGGAAAAGGTGTTAGCGTCAGGAGGAAACAGCCA
>DMAZ01000174.1 GCA_003446335.1 Lachnospiraceae bacterium
AAATGCATCGTCGGGACGCTTCCGCTCCCGTCTCGCAGGCAGCGGTACTAATGAATTTTCTGCGTTTGCACTTGAAAATTCAAAGTACCGGCCGCGATACGAAGCCGCGACGATTGCATTTTAAATGATATCGCCAGCAACTCTATCACGAAGTGGAAGTTTGAGTAAGAAAAGACTATGCACAGTTTAAAGCAGGCATTCTTGCCTGTAAGAGGGAAAAAAGATGTTTTGTCCACAATGCGGAAAACAGATACCGGATGGTTCACGTTTCTGCCCGTTCTGCGGAGCAGGTTTCGGAAATGCACAGCCGGATGAGACAGTCTCGATCAATGACGCACAGGGAGGCGGCTATGATCCCGGACCGGGATATATAGAGCCGATTCCGCCGGTCTATAACCCGCCGCCGATGCCCGGGAGTAATCCCTATGCTCCCGGCCCTGAGCCGGAAAAGCCGAAAAAGAAAAAGGGACTTTGGCTCGTCATAGCGATCGAAGTCATTGCGATCGTCGCGGTATTGGCAGGCATTTTCGTGATGATCCGGGGAACCGGGGGAAAGGATACGAGTGAAGAGACCTCCTCCGAAGCCGGAAGAAACGATGACGGCAACAGCGACAAAAAGGAAGAAAAGAAGAGAGAGGATACAGACGCCACTCCGACTCCAAAGCCGGTCGATACACCGACTCCGATGCCGAGCGCAACGCCGACTCCGGTCCCCACACCTACTGTAAAGGTGGTGACGGAGACGACCAGTTTTGTCACGGATGCGCAGCCGTCTGACCTTGGAAATTACAGGAGACCGTCTTTTTCATCGGCAAATGCCTCCTCCCATCTGTTCCAGAAAGATCATCCGGATTATGATAATTCAGCCAGAAGTATTATCGACGGTGATTATATAACTTCATGGCAGGACGGAGGATCCGGAAACGGTACCGGTGAGACGATCACGCTCAATTTCGACAGCGAGAAGACCGTTAAGTATATGGAGTTCCAGCTTGGGAACTGGCGTACAGACCGCTACTACAATATTAATCCGAGACCGAGACAGATGACCATGACGATCAACGGAAAGCAGTATTCGCTCGAGTTCACGGATGCGAAAATCAGCCATTACGTTGAATTCGAAGAGGCTCTGACGTTCAAAACAGTGGACTTCAGGATCGAAAGTGTCTATACAGGAAGCGAGACGAAGGACTGCTGTATCGCCGAGATCACAGCTTACTCGGAATGAGGGAACTATGGACAATAATAAAATTAAAAAATGGATATTCGGCCTTGAATGTGTCATTTTTCTGCTGGTCGCAGTGATGCTCGGCCTTTCGATGCGCCAGACCATTATTCTGAACAACCAGATAAAAAATCTTGAATCGGATGTGCAGGAACTTCAGGAAAAGCTGGATGAGGCTTCCTCAAAGAAGACGGAAGCTCAGGAGACGGAATTAACTGAGGGACAGGAGAAAGAGCCTGAAAACACACCGGCACCGACAGAGACGCCGGTGCCCACCGAACCCCCCACACCGACCCCCACACCGTCTCCGGCTTATCTGATGGATCTTACGGGATATGCTCCCGGAGAAATTATCGAGGATTCGCTCATCGATCAGGTGAACCTCGGGCAGTATTTTTCCTCATCCATGATCGTCGAGGGTGACCCGGTATTTGAGAGAATTATAGACCGTTCCTTCCGTTACAATGACAATATTGCACTTTCCGATCTCAGATATATCAAGCTGATCCACAGGAACTACAACGGGGAGACACAGGTCGGAGAGCTCATCGTGAACGCGGCCATAGAAGCGGATGTCATCGATATTTTCATGCAGTTCTACATGTACGGGTATCAGATCAATTCCATGTATCTGATCGATAACTTCTGGAGAGGCGACGGAGATTCCTCTGATTTCGCTTCGATCGATGTGAATAATACATCCGCTTTCTGTTACCGGACCGTAACGGGCTCCTCCACAAATCTGTCGAACCATGCTTACGGGCTTGCGATCGACCTGAATCCTCTTGAGAATCCCTATGTCCGGTTCGACGGGGACGGATACGGCAGTTCCGCGCATGATAATGCACAGGCTTATAATAACAACAGAAGTTCGGCGACCATGCCGCATGTCATCGATCATGAGGATCTTGCTTACCAGCTTTTTGCGGACCATGGCTTTACCTGGGGCGGTGACTGGAGCAATCCGAAAGACTATCAGCATTTCCAGAAGGAGCTTTACTGATGGATGGTAATATGCAGAATCTGACCTGGCCCGGATGGCAGACCGTGCGTCTGATCGGGGAGGGGGCTTACGGAAAAGTATATGAGATACAGCGTGTTGAGGATGACAATGTCTTTAAGGCCGCGCTAAAGGTGATCCGTATACCGAAAAATGATTCCGAAGTCAGAAATCTTCAGGAGGAGGGCATGGATGAAGAGAGCATCCATACCTATTACGAGAGTATCGTTAAGGACATCAGGGCAGAATATGCCTTGATGGCAAAGCTGCGCGGCTGCCCCAACATAGTTTATTATGATGATCATATGATCATGGAGGATAAAGATACACTGGGTTGGGATATCCTGATCAAAATGGAACTGCTCAGACCGCTGAGCTCCTATGTAAAAACGGTCGGTCTATCGGAGTCCTTCGTAAAAAAGTGCGGTATAGAACTCTGCAAGGCGCTGGAAGCCTGCCAGGCACAGAACATTATTCACAGGGATATCAAGCCCGGAAACATGTTCATTAATGATTATGACAATATTAAGCTGGGAGATTTCGGAATAGCGCGTACACTGGACCGCACATCGACCATGCTGACGAGGACCGGGACATATCCCTATATGGCCCCGGAGATCTTTCATGGAAATAAAGCCGGATTTTCTGCTGATCTCTATTCCGTAGGCATGGTGCTGTATCGATACCTGAATAATAACGTCGGACCTTTTGAGACATCGACGAAGAACCGGACGACGAAGAGCATTCAGGAAGCTCAGGACCGGAGATTTGCCGGTGAACCGCTGCCCTATCCGAAATACGGAAGCCGCCAGCTGAAGGATATTGTTATGCGGGCGACGGCCTATGATCCGGCGAGACGCTTCCGGTCGCCGAGGGAGATGCGCCATGCTCTTGAGCAGCTTCCGGAGAATCCGGTACGATTCAAAGACATTGTCGTAAAACCGGAAAAACATAACACGAACGATATCGGCAGAGACGGCACCGAGAAATTGAATCCCGATCATGACAGACAGATCGAACGTGAACGGGCCGAGCGGGAGAGGCGAGAGAGAGAGAGACAGGAAAGAGAACGCTGGGAGAGGCTGAGAAAACAGGAAGAAGAGGAGAGAAAACGTCGGGAAAAAGAAGAGGAAGAG
>DMAZ01000065.1:0-3200 GCA_003446335.1 Lachnospiraceae bacterium
TGCTTATCTTCTCTGTAATAATCCATAGTAACTCCTGTCAACAGTGACTTTTTACAGGTATCTCACATCCTGTGTTCCTCTGGACAACCCGGTGATTCCGGTCCTTGCCAGCTCCGCTATCTTGTAGTCCCCGAGCATTTCAAGCATAGCCTCCAGTTTGGGACGAGATCCGGTCAGTTCAATGATCAGGGAATCTTTCTGTACATCGATAACATTGGCTCGAAAGACATTTGCAATAGAGATAATATCGATCCTGCTGCGGGCATCCGCCATAACTTTCACCAGAATGAGCTCTCTGCATACAGAGTTATCGGGGTAAAGGACCTTGATATCCCTGACATCTTCCTGCTTCTGAAGCTGAGCCATGATCTGCATAAGGATCTGTTCATCTCCCCGGCTGACAATCGTCATGCGGGATATGCGGGGATTCGTAGTCTCTCCTACTGTCAGGCTCTCGATGTTATAGGCTCTCCGGGAAAACAGACCGGAAATTCTTGAAAGAACACCGGATACATTATCGACCAGCAGGGATAAAATAATCTGATTCTCCATGTCTCTCCTTCCGTCTTGCAAATATGCCGCTTGAACACATTACAGCATATTTTACAACTTCCTGTGCTTTTGTCAATATAGTCGTTTCCTGGCATCAATCTGCAAAACTGATTTATTCACCGTTCCAAATATGGTATACTTCAAAACATCATTGTGCGATTTCGCCGGACGGCTCATATACTTTTTTCAGATAGAAAGGATAATAATGTTCAGATATAACTTACCGGAAAAATACCAGGTCCTGGACGGCAGCGTCTTAAAACTGATCGCCTGTATCACCATGCTGATCGATCATGCGGCTGTATGTCTGATCTATCATATGATACTTCTCCCCAATGCGCCGATCCACACCGGAACGGATCTGTACAGGCTCTATATATTCTATAAAGTACTTCGGGCTGTCGGAAGGTGTGCCTTTCCGATTTTTTCCTTCCTCCTTGTAGAGGGATTCTTCTATACCCGAAGCAGGGGAAAATATGCGTGCCGTCTTGCCGTTTTCGGCATTCTTTCAGAAGTACCCTTCGACCTGTGCATTAAAACCAAGCCATGGGATCCGAGTTATAATAATGTCTATTTCACCCTTTTTCTTGGAATTTGTCTGCTCTGGGCATGGGAATCCTTCCGGGACAGATGGTATCTGCAGCTCCCGGTCTGCGGTCTGCTCGTTTTTCTGGCGGAATATTTTCATACAGACTACGGATGGAAAGGACTTCTGCTTATTTTTATCCTGTATCTGATGCGGGCATGGAGAGTTCCTCAGGTAGTCTTCGGACTGGTCTCCATGTACTGGGAACTGCCGGGAGTCATACTCGGCTTTATTCCGATCCTGTTCTACAGCGGAAAGCGCGGCCGGCAGTTCAAGTACTTATATTACGCCTTTTATCCCGCGCATTTACTTCTTCTCTACCTGCTCTCCGTTTACCTTGTAAATCGTATTTGAGGGAACGATGCCGCGTACACAGCTTGTCGGGTAGATCTGTGAGTTCTTACCTACGACCGTGCCCGGATTGAGGACCGCATTGCATCCGATCTCCGTCCAGTCGCCGAGAAGGGCGCCGATCTTTCTGCGGCCGGTCTCGTAGGAAGCCTCTTTTCCCTTGATTACAATGTTCTTTCGGTCCGCTTTAATATTGGATGTGATCGAACCGGCACCCATATGCGCATGGAAACCGAGGATGGAATCTCCGCAGTAATTGTAGTGCGGAACTTCGCAGTTATTCGAGATGATGACGTTTTTAAGCTCAGCGGAATTGCCTACTACGCAGTCGTTTCCTACCAGGGCATCTCCGCGGACAAATGCGCACTGGCGCACCTGTGTTCTCTCACCGATGATACAGGGACCTGCGATATAGGCGGTATCAAATACTTTGGCCGATTTTGCGATCCATACATTTTCGGCCACCTCGTCATACAGATCCTTCGGAAGCGTCGGACCGAGTTCCAGAATATAGTCGTGAATACCGGCAAGCGCTTCCCACGGATATGTGAATTTCTCGAGGTACGGTTTTGCGATCGTCTCATCGAGTGTGAACAACTCTTCAATTTTTACCTGTTCTACCTGTGCCATAATAATTCTCCTCTCATTTTTTCTTAGATGAACTTTTTGGGGTACCGGTCTGCTTACTGCCACCGGTGGAAGGCTTTTTATAATACCTGGCCGCGGCATCATAACACTGTCTGAGCTGCCATTGATTTTCAAGTCCCATGACAGCAGCGCATCTTCTCTCTATAAATCCGCGAAGCTTGATCATATACTCGTCCGTTGTGATCGTCCCTTCGGCCACCCCGGTGAGTCCCTTCTCCCAGCTCGCTGTGAGATCAGGATTAAGCAGGGCTCTGATGGATAAATTGACAGTATCATAAACCATCTCTCCGAGAAGCTCCGGGGTAATGACCTGCGTCTTTTTATTAAGATTCAGGTATTTTATCGTAACAAGCTTCTTGAGGATCTCCGCTCTTGTCGCAGATGTGCCGATGCCGGATCCCCGAATCATCTCCCGCAGACTTTCATCCTCGATCAGCTGACCGGCATTTTCCATCGCCAGGATCATCGAGCCGGATGTATATCGTTTCGGTGGAGAAGTCTCTCCCTCCTTCACCGAAAGATCATCAATATTGAGCCTGTCTCCTTTTTTGATTCCGGAAAGATCGACTCCTTTTTTATTCTTCTCCCCTCCGGTCACTTTCAGCCATCCCTCTTCTGTCAGGATACGGGATGTTGCGAAAAAGCTCTCATTTCCGACAGTTATGGTCACGGACGTTTTACTGTAGACTGCGGGCGGATAGAAAACGGCAAGAAATCTGCGTACAATTGTATCATATACTTTTCTTGCCGTGGGAGAAAGGCTTTGCAGCGTTTTCAGCCCGGAACCGGTCGGAATAATGGCATAGTGATCGGTGATAGCCTTGTCATTGGTATATCTGGTGTTTCCTATATTTTTCCAGGCGGATCCGGCCAGAATTTCATTTGCAAATGCAGCTATGCTTCCGTTCCCTTCATCCTCGATCCCGGAGGCGGCAATTCCTTTCAGATTTCGGTCAATGACCTTGGCAACTGCACTGGAAAGTACACGGGCATCTGTTCTCGGATAGGTCGTGAGCTTTTTTTCATAGAGTTCCTGTGCGATCTGCAGGGTCTGATCCGGTGA
>DMAZ01000065.1:3346-5953 GCA_003446335.1 Lachnospiraceae bacterium
CTGATCTGTTTTACGATCCCCTCAAAGGGATCGACCTGTTTCAGTTCCGCAATCAGTTTTTCCGCATCCTCTCTCTTCAGAAAACCGTTTTCTTTATAAAGCAGAGGCGACAGATGCAGAGCAGCCGCAGCTTCCTTTGCAGCCTCATCCTCCTTCTGTCCGGCTGTATCTGCCGCTGGTGCGGAAGCCGGACCATCTATGTAGTATTTGCTTCCGGGAACCGCCTTCCATTCTGCCTCAAGCCCGTTGAACACGCCTACCACGCGATAGAAAGGCGTTTTGACAAATTCCCGGATCTCCCGCTCCCGTCTGACGACCATGCCCAGAACGCAGGTCATGACACGGCCTACGGAGACAGCGGACCATTTTCCTCCCAGGTAGTTGGAAATCCCGTTCCCGTATTTCAGGGTCAGCAGCCTTGAAAAATTGATTCCCATAAGGAAGTCTTCCTTGGCACGAAGATACGCCGAATCACTCAGATTGTCGTATGCGGATAACGGCTTTGCTTCCTTGATCCCCCGGGCAATTTCGTCATCTGTGAAGGAATCGATCCACACACGTCTGCGGTCTTTGGTCTGAACAGACGGATCTGACATCATCTCAACGAGTCTGTAAATGTATTCCCCTTCCCGTCCCGAATCAGTGCATACATATATTTTTTCAATATCATTTCTGGCAAGAAGGGAACTCACTGTCCTGAACTGTTTCTCGACTGCCGGGATCACTTCATACAAAAATGTATCCGGTATGAAAGGGAGCGTTTCAAGACTCCACTTCTTATATTTCGCATCATATTTTTCGGGATAACTCATTGTGATGAGATGTCCGACGCACCATGTTACGACTGTTGTTTCAGATTCCACATACCCATCACGTCTGGGCCCCGATACCTTCAGGGCTCTTGCAAATTCCTGCGCGACCGAAGGTTTTTCGGCAATATATAAGTCTTTGATGGATTTTTCCTCCTTAAACTTATGTGGCAGGCAGAAGATATACTCCTGCCTGCCGATAATTTACATGACGCATATCATCATTTTTGATAGAAGATTCGCCGACGGTGAATTTTCCGGTCAGCGCCTTACTTAGCTTCGATATATCCGAGAGCAGTGAGCATCTCAGCCGATTCCACAGCACCGCCGGCAGCTCCGCGGAGAGTGTTGTGTGAAAGTCCGACAAACTTGAAATCAAAAATATTGTCCTCGCGAAGTCTTCCGATGGAAACACCCATTCCGCCTTCAAAGTCCACATCCTGTGTGACCTGCGGGCGATTATCCTCTTCGCAGTACTGAATGAACTGACTCGGTGCGTGCGGCAGACCAAGTTCCTGGGGCTTGCCGGAGAAATTGACAAGTCTGTCGATCAGCTGCTCTTTTGTAGGCTTTTTCGCAAAGCTGATCGATACCGTAGCTGTATGTCCGTTGAGGACCGGTACTCGAATGCACTGTGCGGAGATGATCGGGCTTTCGGCCTTCACGATCTGGCCATTCTCGATCCTGCCGAGGACCTTGAGCGGCTCCTGCTCGGACTTCTCTTCCTCCCCGCCAATGTACGGAATGACATTGCCGACCATTTCCGGCCAGTCTTTAAATGTTTTGCCGGCACCTGAGATGGCCTGATATGTGCTGACGACCACCTTGGTGGGTTCAAATTCTTTCCAGGCCGCAAGGCATGGGATATAACTCTGAATAGAACAATTCGGTTTTACTGCAATGAAACCGCGTTTCGTTCCGAGACGTTCTCTCTGATACTTGATAACGGAATAATGCTGCGGATTGATTTCGGGAATGACCATCGGCACATCCGGTGTCCAGCGGTGAGCACTGTTATTGGAGACGACCGGGACCTCTGCTTTCGCATAGGTATCTTCGATCTCACGGATCTCGGCTTTGGGCATGTTGACTGCGGAAAAGACAAAATCGACCATATCCGCAATTTCCTGAACATCAAGAATATTTTTTACTACAATGTTCTTAACGCTATCCGGCATCGGCATATCCATCTTCCACTTATCACCGACAGCCTCTTCGTAAGTCTTTCCGGCGCTTCTTGCGCTTGCCGCAAGAACTTTGATTTCATACCAGGGATGATTATAAAGCAGTGTAATAAAACGCTGCCCCACCATACCTGTTGCACCGAGAATTCCAACACGCAGTTTTTCACTCATAATAATTTCCTCCTATATCATCAACCGATCCATGCAAGAAAATTCTCACATACGGTCAATTCACCATCGATCGCGCCGGGCGCTCCTATCGTTTTTCTCTGTTCGACACAAGTTTTCAGAGAGATTGCCTCATAAATGTCTTCTTCGAAAACGTCACATTCTTTCTTCCAGTCTTCGATTTTCAGATCATCCATGGGGATTCCCTTTTCAATACACGTGAGAACAAGGCGGCCGATGATGCTGTGCGCATCACGGAAAGGAACACCTTTTTTTACCAGATAGTCGGCAGCGTCCGTCGCATTGGTATATCCCCCTCTGGCGGAATCAGCCATTCTGTTCTCATTAAAGGTCGCCGTACCGAGCATTCCGGACATCAGATGAATACATCCTTTTGTTGTATCGATCGCGTCAAAGGTCATCTCCTTGTCTTCCTGCATATCCTT
>DMAZ01000182.1 GCA_003446335.1 Lachnospiraceae bacterium
GTGACTGCCAGATCCGTAAGCGTATCAAGACAGTTCTCCACAATCATTTCAATCTGCTCATAGGCAGAAATCACCATTTTTGCCGGAAAAACGGATGAACCGATAGAAGACGCCGCTGTGTTGATTCCACACAGACTGATATACTCAAGAGACTCTCTGACAGCCGAAGTAAGCTCTTCCGACGGCAGTCTCTCATGTGCGGCCAGCAGTTCCATATTGCTGCGGCGCTTTATATATGCGTTCAGAACAGCGATCTTAGCCAGTTCCATATCGCCGCAGCCATCCGGATCGTCCAGCAGATTCTCGATCTGTTCGAACTGTGGCTGAACGATCTGTGATATCTTCTCATACAGCCGGTTCCGGGTCTCCAGTTCCGCACGCTCTTTCTTAATTCGATTTTCTTCCGCCAGGTAAGCATTGCGTGTTTCGATCTGAGCGGTCGCGTCCGCAAGTTGCCTGTTCAGACCGCGCACCTGCGTCATATCGACAGTCCAGGCGACCGTTCCTCCCGAAATATCGTGTGTCTGTATTTTTATATTTTCATCGGAAAGAAACGGATATTGGGCTGCTGCTGTCCTGTAGACCGGAATGCCCCGGCGGTCGAGAATGACTGCAGGGAAAAATGCCTCCGAAAAAATGATTTCATATCCTGTATTTGCGGGAATCATTCCCAGCTGAATACAGGATTCAAGGGCAGCAATCACGCAGAAAGCGTACATATCTCCGGCCTGCCAGAGGTGGGAGGGCAGAAACAGTAATGCCACCCTGAAATAATAGAGTACAAAGTAAACGATTCCGATCAGGATCGGAACGAGAGGGAGAAGTCTGTATCTGCGCTCGATATACTTCCTGCTCTTCCTCATAATGTTGGCGTAAGTAACTGCAAAAAGCGTAAAGATATAGGCATATATGACATAAAACATCCATCCCCGTTCATCCTGCCCGTTGTCATCCAGAACGCCGCTGGGAAAGGTCATGACAGAAAAATGCCGGTCATTGGTCAGAACGCACAGCATAAGCAGTATACCCGCTGCAATAATAAAATAGCAGGAGCCGGGAAGCGGTTCTTCCTCTTTCGAACGATGAATAAAAAGAGAAAGCAGGAAGCATAGAATCGGCTGCGCGATCATGGGAATATACGAGGCATACCACAGATAACGGCAGATCGTCCGATTTTGCCTCAGGAATCCGTATCTGAGGATCATAAAGTAGAACTGCAGCAGAATGCATACAGCGATGAACATGATGATCGTCCGCAGTTTTTTGTCGGTCACTCTTTTCTGCACAGTGACCGCCCATAAGATCGTAACAGAGCCGCACAGGAGCTGTGACAGGGAGACAGTAAAATCCACATGGAAAAACAGAATATGGAGCACAGCGATGAGGACAAAAAACGCCATGAACAGCATGATCTTTCTTTTGGATGAACTTGTGAGCAGCATCATCTGTCCCCCCTTCCTGTCCCCATCGGGCACACATTCATATCACAACTGCCTTCATTATATTGAGCGGAACGCCTTTTGTCCCCCTCAAAAATAGCAGGTTTACATGATAAAAAGGGGCATCTTTTGTTGCCGTTTTTTGCCGTCAGCAGTCATACATTTTCTTTATCAGTCTGATCATATCTCTGCAGACATCTGTGGCGGGATACGTGCTGTTAGTGACAACATTGATCCAGCGATAAGCGCCTTCTTCCCCAAATGAATATCCCAGAACATCTCCCCGTTCAATGGCTGCCTGTGCCGCAAGACGGGATACGATCGAAATACCGCTCCCCTGCGCAACAGAGAGAAGAATGGCTCCCGTGTTATTGAAACGGGCCAGTACATGCAGATGCTCTGCCGGTATCCCCATCTGTTCCAGGATCTTCAGAGACTCCTTATATGTACCGGAGCCTTCTTCACGGAAAAGCCATGCTTCCTGTTCGATCCAGGCAAGATCCTCTTTCTCAGCCTTCAATTTCCGGAATCTTTCCGTATTCGGTGTGATCAGAACGAGCTCATCCCTGCAGAACGGCATGAATGTAAATCCGCGTTCTTTTGTTGTAGTACCGACGAATCCCAGATCGACCCGACTCTCGCGGATATCGGAAAGTACGCCCATACTGTCTGTCTCATGCACATGAAGTTCCACGTTGGGGCACATGTGGCTGAACTCGGCCAGGATCCCCGGCAGCAGGTAGGTCCCGGGAATGGAGGACGCGGATATGACCATCCGGCGCACACTCTCCTCCGATTCATTTTTGAACGCATTCTCTATCTTATCTGCCAGCTCAACAATATCTTTCGCGTAAATATATATTTTCTTACCGGCTTCCGTAAGTGTGACTTCTTTGGTCGTTCGGTAAAAGAGCTTTTCCCCAAGCTCGTATTCCAGTTTGCTGATATATGCGCTTACCGTCGGCTGGGTCAGAAATAATTTCTTAGCTGTCAGAGAGAAGCTTTTATTATTGGCGATCATCACGAACGCTTCCAATTGTTTTAAGTTCAAACGCAGGCCACCCTTTCTGTCTCTGCTCCCACTTTTTTAGTTACCTTAATACTGTCCGTATAACCGATGATCTGTTTCGCGGATTTGCGATTTGTTGCAAACATATCCCTTACCTGTTTGATCGTAAGGATCTCCCCGGTCTCAAAGTACTTCTTCACCTGCATTTCCGCCGCATCCATAAAATGCTTCATCGTGTATACTTCCGGTTCGCTGCCGACCCTGACCATTTTTTCTTCATCGATCAGAACACGGAGTACATCTATGACCGTTTCATCGGGATACTGCTTTTTGTCCACTTCCGAGAACCGGAGGAACATATATCCCGCATTTTCAAAGGCTTCCGTGAGCAGTGTCTCAATTTCGGCAAATGTCCTGTCTTTTGATATCTCAAAATCCGAAAGGCACAGCATTTCATCCTGAATACGAAACATTCCGGTGCTGATCATATGATCCACGCATGCGTCAAATACATTCGGCTTCACCTTTTTCATAAAAGTATTGCGGATCTCAGCTTTTGAGATACCGTACCGATACGGATATTTCCCGTAAAAACTCCTGAGTGCCCGGACAATTTCCTGTTCTGTCACGAAAGCATTGTCCGCATGCCAGTACCAGGTATCTTTCCTGAGCGGAAAGGCCAGGACGGATCCTCTCTCCGTCAGTTCATCCAGACAGGATCTGAGCTCCTCCGCTGAATGTGACATATGCCTGGCAAGTTCCTTAAGAGGGACAAGATCGTCCGTTACCGCTCTTATATTCAGTTCACAGACATCCGTCAGTGAACCGTATTTCTTTTTCTTTAATTCCTCGATTACACGGTCATTGAACCGTTTTTTCTTTCCAGGATTGGATTCAAGGACCACTCCGCCTCCGCTGGTCTCCAGCGGACTGTAAAAACGTACGACGAAACGATC
>DMAZ01000108.1 GCA_003446335.1 Lachnospiraceae bacterium
CTGGATACGCCGGGACATCAGGACTTCTCTGAAGATACATATCGAACATTGATGGCCGCCGATTCGGCAGTTATGGTCATCGATGGCGCGAAAGGTGTCGAGGCGCAGACCAGAAAATTATTTAAGGTGTGCGCGCGCAGACACATTCCGATTTTTACGTTTATCAATAAAATGGACAGGGAAGCAAGGGACTCGTTCGAACTGGTCGATGAGATCGAACACGAACTGGGGATACCGTGTTGCCCGGTCAACTGGCCGATCGGCTCGGGAAAAGGTTTCAAGGGAGTATACGACAGAAAATCCGAAAAGGTCCTTATCTTCCATGATACGCAGAAAGGAACCAAAGAAGGTGAGATAGAGGAGATCTCCCTGAATGACGATTCTCTGCGCAGCTATGTGACGGAAGATGAGGAGGAACTTCTCCGGGAGGAGCTTGAGCTTCTGGACGGAGCCTCCGCGGAGTTCGATCAGGAGGAAGTGAGCTGCGGCAGACTGTCTCCGGTGTTCTTCGGGTCAGCGCTGACCAATTTCGGTGTGGAGACGTTTCTGCAGCACTTTCTGAGAATGACCAATTCACCGCTTCCGAGAATGTCCGATGCGGGGCTGATCGATCCGATGGAGAACGATTTTTCAGCGTTCGTATTCAAGATCCAGGCCAATATGAACAAGAATCATCGTGATCGTGTAGCGTTCATGAGAATTGTTTCGGGACATTTTGACGCGAACATGGAAGTGTATCATGTACAGGGCAGGAAAAAGGCAAGGCTTTCGCAGCCGCAGCAGATGATGGCGGATGATCGGCATGTTGTTTCCGAAGCCTGGGCAGGTGACATCATCGGTGTTTTTGATCCGGGAATCTACTCTATAGGTGATACTGTCTGTATGCCGGGTCAGAACTTCCGCTTCGGAGGCATACCTACATTTGCCCCGGAACATTTCGCGAGAGTTCGGCAGATGGATACCATGAAACGCAAGCAGTTCACCAAGGGTATCGAGGAAATTGCTCAGGAGGGAGCAATTCAGGTATTTCAGGAATTCCACACGGGCATGGAAGAAATCATAGTCGGTGTGGTCGGCGTGCTGCAGCTGGATGTACTCAGATTCCGTCTGGAGTCCGAATACAAAGTCGACATACGTATGGAATCGCTTCCGTACGAGGTCATTCGCTGGATCGAGAATCCTCTGGAGGTCGATGTGGAAAATCTCGAAGGCACCACGGATATGAAGAAGGTCAAGGATATGCGCGGAAATCCGCTCCTCCTCTTTGAACACGAATGGAGTGTCGGTATGACGCTTGACCGGAATAAGGGACTTAAATTGACTGAATTCGGAGGATGGGAGTCGGAAGACTGAATCCGGAATAATTAGAAGTATACAAGGCGTACGGAGGAAAATAATCATGGCAGAAGGAAGAAATACATATATAATCAGGGAGGACGGCGGCGTGAGCACAATTAAAATTGCGGAAGACGTAGTGGCGATCATTGCGGGAATGGCAGCTACGGAAGTGAAAGGTGTGACATCTCTTGCCGGAAATATAACAAATGACAGCATCCCGAAAAAAGGAGCAAAATCTCTTTCCAAGGGTGTCCGCATCGAAGTTGATGAGGAAAACAAGGTCTCTGTCGATCTTTCACTGACGATCGGGTACGGATACAGCATTCCTGAGGTCGCACATGATGTCCAGGAACGTGTGAAGAGCGGAATAGAGAACATGACAGGCATGGAAGTTACAGAAGTGAATATTTCTGTAAGCGATGTCGAAATGGAAGAAGACGAGTAAACTTGTAAGCTTGCGGAAAAAAGTTAATGGAGATGGTTTCTTGAGCAGAAGAAAATTACGAGAGCATCTATTTAAAATGGTATTTATCTTCTCATTTACACTTGAAAAAGACATGGATGAGCAGATCGACCTCTATCTTGACGGGATAGAAGGCATTACGGAGGAAGAAAAGGCGTTCCTGAAACGGCGTTACCGTGCTCTGCATGAACATGTTGCCGAGATCGATGATATGCTGAACCGTACTGCCAGAGGATGGTCTACGGACCGCTTTGCCAGCGCGGATCTTGCGATACTCAGAGTAGCGTGCTATGAAATGCTTTATGATGAAAAAATACCTGAGGGTGTTGCAATCAACGAAGCGGTAGAGCTTGCCAAAATCTACGGCGGAAATGAGTCGCCGTCCTTTATCAACGGTATTCTCGGCAATATATCCGCTGCCGGAAAATCAAGTGAAGAATGAAAAGTGTTTATTCAGTAGGTCAGGTCAACAGATACATTAAGGGAATGTTCAGACAGGACATTCTCCTTCAGGGAATTTATGTCCGGGGTGAGGTATCCAATGTAAAGTACCACACCTCGGGGCACATCTACTTTTCTCTAAAAGATCAGGCAGGGACTTTATCCTGTATTATGTTCGCCGGAAACCGCCGGGGGCTGAATTTCCCGATGAAGAACGGGGATAATGTAGTATGCAGCGGTTCCGTCGATGTCTATGAAAAAGGCGGCAGTTACCAGCTCTACGTACGCGAAATCCGTCTGGAAGGCGCGGGGCTTCTATATCAGAAGTTCATGGAACTGAAAAAAGACCTCGAAGAGATGGGGATGTTTGACAGACAGTATAAACAGCCCATCCCTAAGTATGCAATGAAGATCGGGGTCGTCACCGCGCCGACAGGGGCAGCAATCCGCGATATTCAGAATATCTCATCCAGAAGAAATCCATATGTTCAGATTTATCTTTATCCGGCACTCGTCCAGGGAGAGGGAGCCGCTGCGTCTATTGTACGCGGCATCCGCGCTCTGGATGATTTTGGCGTGGATGTAATGATCATCGGACGTGGCGGAGGCTCGATGGAAGACCTGTGGGCATTCAACGAGGAAATCGTTGCCCGTGCGGTATTCGAATGCAGGACTCCGATCATCTCTGCGGTCGGTCACGAGACAGATACTACCATTACAGACTATGTTGCGGATATGAGAGCACCGACACCCTCTGCCGCAGCGGAACTTGCCGTATTTGACTACAGAAAGTTCGTATCCGACCTTGAAATGATACAGAGTGCCCTGAACAGGAGTATGGTACGGAAAAAACAGAATGCCGTCAGCGCTCTTGAAAGATACCGGTTCCTTCTGGCAAATGCCCCCGAAAGGCGCCTTGCGGACGCTAAAGCCAATTTGAAATATTATGGAGCGCATCTTGCAGCCAAGAGCCCTGCGAACCTTATAAACGAAAAGAGAAGGTATCTTGCGGATACACAGATTTTCATGGAAGAGAATTTAAAACGCCGTCTGGAAAAGTCAGAAAGACTTCTTGAACAGTTAAGGGACAGTCTGATCCATAAAGAGCACGATATCCTTCAGGAGCGGAAAATGCGGTTCGGCGTCATGATCGGAAGATTCAGCGGTCTGAATCCTCTTGATCGTCTCAGGCAGGGATATTCCTACGTTTCCGATGAGGAGGGGAGAAATATCCGCAGTGTAAGGGATGTTGAAATCGGTGATACCGTGCGGGTGGTCGTGACAGACGGAAGTTATACCGCAGAGGTGCGCGACAGGAAATTGAACGACTGATGTAACGCATTTACATCGGATGAACATACAGGAAAGGTTGAGAAAACTATGCCGGAAGAAAAAAAAGAGATGACTATAGAGGAGAGCTTTGCCAGACTTGACGGAATGGTGAAAGCCCTCGACAGCGATGACATCACACTGGAGGATTCATTTAAAATCTATGAGGAGGGAATGAAGCTGATCAAAGACGTGAGCAGCAGGATCGATCTTGTGGAAAAGAAGATCCGCCTTCTTGAATCGCAGGGAGAATCGGAGGATTTCGAATGAAAAAGAGACTGGATGTTCTTCTTGTAGAGAAAGGGCTTGCTTCCTCAAGAGAAAAAGCCAGGGCAGTCATCATGTCCGGAATCGTGTATGTGGACGGCAGGAGAGAGGACAAGGCCGGAAGCACATTTGACGAGAATCTCCCTGTCGAGGTGAGAGGTAATGTTTTGAAGTATGTCAGCAGGGGCGGTCTTAAGCTTGAGAAGGCGGTTGAGGTCTTTGCTCTTGATCTGAAAGGCAGAAAGTGTCTTGACGTTGGCAGCTCAACGGGAGGATTTACGGACTGCATGCTTCAGAACGGCGCCGAGCATGTTATTGCCATCGATGTAGGGCGCGGTCAGCTGGACTGGAAACTGCGCAATGACCCGCGTGTCACCTGTATGGAGAAGACCAACATACGCTATGTACTTCCGGAAGATATCGAATATGCAGCTGATTTTTCAAGCATAGATGTCAGTTTTATTTCCCTGGTCAAGGTCCTTCTTCCGGTGAAGAATCTTTTAAAGGATGACGGACAGGTCGTCTGCCTGATCAAACCGCAGTTCGAAGCCGGGCGGGAAAAGGTCGGAAAACACGGTGTTGTGCGTGACAAAAAGGTACATATAGAGGTCATACAGAAAGTTCTGGATTATGCGGAAAGCATCGGATTTTCCGTTCTTGCCCTGGACTACTCTCCGATCCGCGGACCGGAAGGAAATATAGAGTATCTGGCATATCTGGCGAAAGCCGAAAATGAGCAACGGGTCAATGAGCGGGAAAGACTGATCAGTGAAACGGTGGATGCCGCTCACAGGCAGCTCGATAAATAAAAGATTTACACGGACATATACGATATGTCACAGCTTTGAAAAAGGTAAGAGAATATGAAACGGTTTGGCATCTTAAGGAACACGGATAAGGATAAGAAGGGAACATTTACAAAGCGGCTTGCAAAGTATCTGCAGTCGAAAGGTGCAGAGTGCATTATCAGTGATGACGGCAGTAATATTCCGCAGGATGTGGAGTGTTTTATAGTACTTGGCGGGGACGGGACCCTTCTGCGCGCTGCCAAAAAAGTAGTTGACAGCGGTATTCCTCTTTTCGGCATCAATCTCGGAACACTCGGGTATCTGGCCGAGGTCGACCGTAACGGTGCCCTGAAGGCAATGGACTGCCTGTTGAATGATCAATATCTGATCGAGAAGAGAATGATGCTCCAGGGGACCATTGTACATAATGGTGAAGTGATCGCCAGAGACATAGCCTTGAACGATGTTGTGATCGTACGGCAGGGACATCTCCGCGTGGTCAATTTCATGAACAATGTAAATGACACCTATCTGAATTCTTATAAGGCGGACGGGATCATTCTTTCCACTGCGACAGGATCTACGGGATACAGCCTTTCTGCGGGAGGCCCGATCGTTTCCCCGGAAGCGGAGGTGCTTCTCATGACCCCGATTTCCCCTCACACGCTTAATACAAGAAGTATCGTATTTCAGGGTTCGGACAGGATCTCGGTCGAGATCGGACAGGGCAATACAGTCGGAATTGCCGAAGCGAATGTATCCTTCGACGGGGATGCTTACATTTCGGTAGGCACAGGTGATAAGATCATCGTGGAACGTGCCGGGAAACAGACAAAAATATTGAAAATCAGCGATATAAGTTTTCTTGAAATACTGCGGAAGAAAATGGCAGGCACCTGATGGCGGACCGCAGCCGTGTAATGCGGAAGGCGCATCGCCCCTTGCGCGTCGTGGCAGGAAAGCCGGGAGGTCCTTCATGAGAACGTGGTGCCATAGAAGTCTGTGAGCGCAAGTGATTGCAGCACAGCGGAACTACGGAGGATAAGGAGAATGAAAAACGCAAGACATGAGCAGATACTGCTGCTCATAGAGCAATATGAGATCGAGACGCAGGAGGAGCTTGCCGAACGTCTCACTGAGGCCGGATTTACGGTAACACAGGCGACTGTTTCGCGGGACATAAGGCAGCTTCAGCTCAGAAAGGTGACTTCTTCCTCGGGAAAGCTCCGATATACCGTGGGATCTGTGGGAAATGCCGATCTCAGTCAGAAGTACAAGCGTGTACTGGAAGACGCATTCGTATCTGCTGAATATGCCGGAAATCTGGTCGTGATCCGTACTGTCTCAGGTATGGCCATGGCAGCAGCGGCGGCAATCGACAGTCTTGACTGGAGAGAGGTCCTGGGCTGCATAGCGGGCGATGATACGATCATGGTGGCTGTACGTACGGAAGAGGCAGCACCGGAAATAATAGGCCGCATCCGGTCTATTGCAAGAACACATTAAACCTCAGGAACGCCTCAGCGTTCTTGCTGCGACGTGCGCGGCGCCAAGGCGCCTTCCACTGCGCATGTCTGCGATCCGCCGGAAGTGTGCGGAAGATACGGTCATGCCTTATGGAACGGTAGAGATGGGAGGCATATCATGCTCAGAAATCTTCATATCAAAAACCTTGCCCTGATCCGTGAAATCGATGTGGATTTTACGGACGGGCTCAATATACTTACAGGCGAGACAGGAGCCGGAAAATCGATCATTATCGATTCCGTCACGATGGCACTCGGCGGGAAAGCGCATCGGAGCCTGGTGCGTGACGATGCTCCTTACGGGCTTTGTGAGCTTGTATTCGAGATATCAGACCCTGAGACTTTAGCTATGCTGGAAAAATACGATGTGATCCCCGAGGAAGAGGGTGTCATCTTTATTTCCAGAAAAATACAGGGGAATCGGAGTATCTGCAGGATAAACGGTGAGAACCGCTCCGCAGCAGAGGTGCGGGAGTGTGCGTCCCTGCTTCTTGATATTCACGGACAGAGCGAACATCAGAAGCTTCTCAGAAGTGAACATCAGCTTGAACTTCTCGATGCTTTCGGAAGAGATGAGCTTTTCGCCTTGAAAAAGGATGTCGCCGAAAAGTACCGCACGTATGCTTCTCTCAGGAAAAAGCTGGGAAGTGAAGAGCTCAGCGAGGAGGAAAGACTTCGCAGAATGTCCTTCCTTGAGTTCGAGATCAGTGAAATCGAGGGTGCGGGTCTGTCAATCGGAGAGGACGAGGCCCTTGAGAAGAAATACAGAAAGCTTGCAAATGCCCGAAAGATCGTAGTCGCCGTCGGCAGCGCCCATGAACTTACCGGATATGACAATTCCGAAAGTGCCGGGGAGACAATCGGTCATGCGGTCGGACTGCTTGAAGGTGTCAGTGAGTATGATGAGCAGGTAGAGGAATTTCACGGCCGTCTCACGGAGATCGAGGATATGCTGAACGATTTCAACCGGGATCTGGCAGATTATCTGAGCGACCTCAGCTTTGCCGACGAGGAGTTCGAAGCGTGTGAGGAAAGACTTAATGAGGTCAATCATCTGAAGGCGAAGTATGGGCGCAGTATTGAGAAGATCCTGGCTGTCCTGCAGACGAAGAAAGAAGAACTAGAGGCTCTGACTGACTACGAGGAAGGACGAAAGCGGCTGAAAAAAGAATACGAACTTGCGGAGAAAGAGCTGGCCGGGGCGTGCGGAAAACTCACAGCTCTTCGGAAAAAGACAGCTGCTGTCTTTTCGGAGGAAGTACACAGACAGCTTCTGGACCTCAACTTCGCCAGAGGGGATTTTGATATCGAGTTCCGGGAAGTTCCCTATACGGATAACGGCTGCGACGCAATTGAGTATATGATCGCGACCAATCCCGGCGAGAATCTTAAGCCTCTCGGCAGGGTCGTATCGGGCGGCGAACTTTCCAGGATCATGCTCGGAATCAAGACTATGTTCGCCGAAGGAGACAGGACAGAGACCCTTATATTCGATGAGGTCGATACCGGTATATCGGGAAGGACCGCTCAGAAGGTCGCGGAGAAGATGGCGGTGATCGCCAGGGGAAGGCAGGTCATCTGCATCACTCATCTGCCACAGATCGCCGCAATGGCAGATACACACTACGGAATAACGAAGGATATTACGGATTCCGCGGCCATTACAAGGATCGAGGCGCTTAACAGACAGGAGTCCATAGATGAGCTTGCGAGGCTGATCGGGGGCGCGGAAATTACACAAAATACACAAAAATCCGCCCTTGAAATGCAGGAAATGTGTCGACAATACAAAAAGAGTGTTTTATAATAATGATAAGTTATCAGCATTATTAACAACCAGGGAGGTTGGAAAAGATGAAAAACATACTTTTTGTAGCATCAGAGTGTATGCCGTTCGTTAAGACCGGCGGTCTCGCAGACGTTGTCGGATCTCTTCCGAAATGCCTCGATAAAGAGTATTTCGATTGCAGAGTGATCATGCCAATGTACTCTTTCATGAACCAGAAATGGAAAGATATGCTGGAGTACAAAACGCACTTCTATATGGACTTTAACTGGAACAGCTATTATGTAGGCGTAATGGAATGCGTATATGATGGAGTACATGTTTATTTCATCGACAATCAGGACTTCTTTACCTGCGATAAACCGTATGCGGGTATGCCTTATGATATCGGACGCTTTGCATTCTTCAGCAAAGCTGCTCTGTCGATTCTTCCTTCAATCGACTTCCGTCCGGACGTTATCCACTGCCATGACTGGCAGACAGGTCTTATCCCGGTCTATCTGAATGATGCATTCCAGGCCAACGAGTTCTACCGCGGAATCAAGACTGTCATGACGATCCACAACCTGAAGTTCCAGGGTGTCTGGGATGTCAAGACCATGAAGGATATCGTAGGTCTTCCGGATTACTACTTCACACCGGATAAGATGGAGTTCAACCGTGACGCCAATATGCTCAAGGGCGGTCTGGTCTATGCAAATGCCATCACGACCGTATCAAAGACTTACGCCGAAGAGATCAAGATGCCTTACTATGGCGAGGGTCTTGACGGACTTATGCGTGCACGTCAGAATGACCTGCGCGGTATCGTAAACGGTATTGACTATGAAAGCTGGGATCCGGAAAAGGATCCGCTCCTTACCGAGAACTATAACTCCGAAGATTTCAAGGAGAAGAAGATCAAGAACAAAGTTGCGCTCCAGGAAGAGCTCGGTCTCAACGTTGATCCGGATGCCATGTTGATCGGTATTGTCTCCCGTCTTACAGATCAGAAGGGCTTTGATCTTATCGCGTATGTTATGGATGAACTTTGCCAGGATGCTGTACAGTTCGTTATTCTCGGTACCGGTGAGGAAAGATATGAGAATATGTTCCGTCACTTCGAGTGGAAATACGGCGGTAGAGTATCTGCTCAGATCTTCTATAACGAGGCTCTTGCCCATAAGATCTATGCTGCCAGCGATGCGTTCCTTATGCCGTCCCAGTTCGAGCCCTGCGGTCTGTCTCAGCTGATTTCCCTGCGTTACGGATCTCTTCCGATCGTTCGCGAGACAGGCGGTCTCAAGGATACGGTAGAGCCTTACAACGAGTATGAGGGAACAGGAACCGGATTCTCGTTCACGAACTATAATGCTCATGAGATGATGGGAACTGTCCGCTATGCGGAAAAAATCTTCTATGATGACAGAGAAGAGTGGGATAAGATGGTCAAGCGTGCTATGGAAGCAGACTTCTCCTGGGAGAATTCCGCACTTCAGTATCAGGAACTGTATGATTGGCTGATCGGCTGATCATTGATCAGAACAGAATATTAACGGGTCATCCGGCGGAAATTTCCATTTCTGCCGGATGACTGTTCTTCTTTGGATCTCATTTCTTTTGCGATCCTTCTACTCCTTTTTTCGGTCTTATTCTATTTATTTACTTCATCTTCCTGCCGGGTCCTCCGGATCTTGAGAGGCGGATCGTCATCTGTCTTTTTCACAACATTTTCATTTAATCTCTGACGCAGAATATCCATGACGCTGATCCTGGTATATGACAGAACAGGACAGAGAACATATTTTCGCTTTTTTGAGGAAAAGCATTGACAATTCTGCCTTTGAGTAGTATTGTACTTATAGCCACGAACGAGTGTTCGCAGACAAAGGAGAAAACAGATTTGAAAAATCAGAAAAATGCCATGAACGTTGAAAAAAACCGTGAAGATAAAGAACGTGCACTGGAAGCCGCAATCGGTCATCTTGAGAAGGAATTCGGCAAGGGTGCTGTTATGAAGCTGGGAGAATCCCAGGCGAATATGAATATTGAGACTATCCCGACGGGTTCGCTGTCACTTGATATCGCTCTCGGACTCGGCGGAATTCCGAAAGGACGTATCATTGAGATTTACGGACCTGAGTCAAGCGGTAAAACGACGGTTGCGCTTCATATGGTCTCTGAAGTCCAGAAACGGGGCGGTATAGCCGGTTTCGTAGATGCAGAGCATGCTCTGGATCCCGTATACGCAAGAAATATAGGAGTTGACATTGATAATCTTTATATTTCCCAGCCTGATTCAGGCGAACAGGCTCTGGAAATCACGGAGACGATGGTACGCTCCGGCGCGATCGATATTATTGTAGTCGATTCTGTAGCCGCCCTGACACCGCAGGCGGAGATCGACGGTGAGATGGGAGACTCCCATATGGGACTTCAGGCAAGGCTTATGAGCCAGGCCCTGAGAAAGCTTACGGCGACTGTGAGCAAGACGAAGTGCATTGTTATCTTTATCAATCAGCTCCGTGAAAAGATTGGTGTAATGTTCGGGAATCCGGAAACTACAACAGGTGGACGTGCTCTTAAATTCTATGCGTCCATCCGTATGGATGTCAGAAGGACCGAGACGCTGAAGGCCAGCGGAGAAGTCATCGGAAACAGGACCAGGATCAAGGTCGTAAAGAATAAAGTAGCTCCGCCTTTCAAGGAAGCCCAGTTCGATATAATGTTCGGCAAGGGAATTTCCAAATCAGGAGATATTCTGGATCTGGCCGTCAATAATGACATTATCGATAAGAGCGGTGCCTGGTTCGCTTACAATAATGAGAAAATCGGGCAAGGCCGTGAGAATGCCAAGAACTATCTTGAGAAGAACCCGGAGATCATGTATGAAGTGGAGCAGAAAGTCCGCATGGCATACGGACTGCCGTCTGATCTGTCCGAGGAAGAGAGCGAGGCATCAGGGGAGCGGAACGAAGAGTAATCATTCATGAACGCTTCAGCGTTCCTGCCGCGACGCGCGCGGTGCCAGGGCGCCTTCCGCTGCGACTCACGTCACGAGTATTGCGCGATGAAGAATAAACTGCAGAAATGATATGAGGTGGTGTGTGAACGGATAGGGTCGCACACCACCGTTTATGTAAATGGAAAATGGAAGAACTGACCAGAGCAAAAAAGAGAGCGTTATATATACTTACCGAGTGTGATCGAACGGAAAAGCAGCTGTATGACAAGCTCAGGAAGAGCGGTTACAGCGAGGAAGTGA
This sequence comes from Lachnospiraceae bacterium, assembly GCA_003446335.1. The sequence continues at coordinate 11,183 of DMAZ01000108.1, forward strand.
TAGCAGAGACCATGAAGTATGTCCGCAGTTTCGGTTATCTGAATGACAGGAAATATGCGGTCCGATATATTCAGTATTACAGGGAACGGAAAAGCACGACCCGGCTCAGGTATGATCTGATCCAAAAAGGTGTCCCGACGGATGTGATCGATTTCGCCTTCGAGGAGGCGGGAGAATGGGATGAACGGAATCAGATACGGGAGGCGGCAGAAAAGAAATTATCGAAAATGAATACGGAAGATCCGAAGACCTATGGAAAAGTAGCGTCTTTTCTTGCCAGACGCGGATATCGCGGAGAAGATATTACTGCGGTATTAAGAGATTTTTTTTGAACAGGAACTATTTCAGCTTATTTTCGACCAGGGCATTGCTTGACATAAGTCCAAAAAAAATATATAGTAAAATAGTTGTTATCTGTACAATGAAAATTTAATAATGGAGGTGCTCCTGATATGACTATTGCATTAATTGTGGTCATAGTTCTTCTTATTGCTGCACTTCCGATCACGTGGAGAGCTGCCATTGCCAATAAGACCAAGCAGGATGCCGCTAAGATAGGCACTGCAGAGGAAAAGGCAAGAAGTATAATTGACGACGCGATCAAGACTGCTGAGACCAAGAAGCGTGAATCGCTCCTTGAAGTAAAAGAACAGTCCCTCATGATGAAAAATGAGGTCGATCGTGAAATCAAAGACAGAAGGGCTGAAATCTCCAAGCAGGAACGTCGTATTCAGTCCAAGGAAGATGCCCTGGACAGAAAGACAGATGCCATGGAGAAGCGTGAGGCGGATTTTGCTGCAAAGGAGACAGAACTCAAGAAGAAGCAGAAGAAAACGGATCAGTTGTACGACGAAGCTTTGGCCGAACTGGAAAGAATTTCCGGGATGACTACGGACGAAGCCAAGGAATATCTGTATCAGAAAGTTCAGGATGATGTCAAGGTCGATGTGGCTAAACTGTATCGTGAACTTGTAGAACAGGCGAAGACCGATGCGGATAAGAAGGCAAAGGAAATCGTTGTCAATTCCATTCAGCGCTGTGCGGTCGATCACGTTTCCGAGACAACAATCTCTGTTGTCCAGCTTCCGAATGATGAAATGAAGGGCAGAATTATCGGAAGAGAAGGACGAAATATCCGTACGATCGAGACAATGACAGGTGTGGATCTGATCATTGATGATACACCGGAAGCTGTCGTTCTCTCAGGATTTGATCCGGTAAGACGTGAAATTGCCCGTATTGCTCTCGAGAAACTGATTGTTGACGGACGAATCCATCCGGCGAGAATCGAGGAGATGGTCGAAAAGGCACGCAAGGAAGTCGAGGCACGTATGCGTGAAGATGGTGAAGCGGCGGCATTTGAAGTCGGAGTTCATAATCTGCATCCGGAACTTATCAAGCTGCTCGGCAGAATGCGTTATCGTACATCATACGGTCAGAACGCACTCAAGCATTCCATCGAGGTCGCTGAACTGACAGGACTTATGGCTGCGGAATGTGGTTGTGATGTCCGCCTGGCGAAGAGAGCCGGTCTCCTTCATGATATAGGAAAATCTATTGACCATGAAGTAGAAGGATCGCATATTCAGATCGGTGCTGACCTGTGCAGAAAGTACAAGGAAAATAACACGGTCATTAATGCGGTCGAAAGTCATCACGGCGATGTTGAACCGACATCTCTTATCGCATGTCTTGTCCAGGCTGCAGATGCTATATCCGCAGCAAGACCCGGTGCAAGGAGAGAGACACTGGATACCTACACAAATCGTTTGAAGCAGCTTGAAGATATTACCAACAGCTTCAAGGGTGTCGAGAAGTCATTTGCGATACAGGCCGGACGCGAAGTACGTGTCATGGTCATTCCGGATCAGGTCAATGATTCGGAAATGGTACTGTTGTCGAGAGATATTGCCAAGGAGATTGAAGCTCAGCTTGAATATCCCGGCCAGATCAAGGTCAGTGTTATTCGTGAGAGCAGAGCGGTTGATTACGCAAAATAACATTTTCGGGCGGAAGAGTGAGAAATCATTCTTCCGCTCTTTTTGCTTTCAGCTTCTGAAAAAAGACAGAGAAGGATTGTATTTAAAAAAAACAATCCGGGACTTCTGCTCAAGATATAGTGGGAATCATTTTATGGAAACCTATATATTGGGAAAGGTCGATTTTTCCTGTAAATAAGCGAAAAATCGGCATATTTTCTGTTTGAATTTATGTAAATCGGAATGTATAATATGCTTACTTTATGAGAAATACAGGGAGATTGTAAGCCTTAAGTGAAGGGTGAATTGCTTTTTAAGAATCATGCCCTTACGCTCTCATTGAGCGCAATCGCATGTATATCCGCGATGTCTTGAGGAGATCATTATGGAAGAAGCAATTCAGAAATTTATAAACTATCTGCATAAAACGAAAAAAGCATCCGTCAATACGGAATTATCTTATCGTAGAGATCTGGATAAACTGTCTGATTATCTGACCGGCACATTTGGGATTGACAGTTGGGGAGCTGTCACGACCACTCATCTGAATGCGTACATGCTTTTGATGGAAGAGCAGAAATATGCGGCTTCTTCCATATCGAGAAGCGTTGCGTCGGTCCGGACGTTTTTCCATTATCTTGAAAAAAGGCATCTGATCGATGAGAATCCTGCCGATGAGCTCAGACCTCCTCGCGTAGAGAAAAAGATGCCCGATGTTCTTACACTGCATGAGGTAGACCTCCTTCTTGCGCAGCCGAATCCCGCAACGGGGAAAGGTATGAGGGACCGAGCGATGATGGAATTGCTCTATGCTACCGGAATACGTGTTTCCGAACTGATCAGCCTGAAAGTTTCAGATGTCAATATGGGAATGAATTATATTATCTGTACGGATCGCACCAAGGAGAGAGTTGTTCCTTTCGGCCATGCGGCAAGGCAGGCTCTGAATGATTATCTTGCCAATGCAAGAAAGACGTTTCCCGGTGCCCAGCAGAGTGATATTCTGTTCATGAACATGTCAGGACGAATGATGAGCAGGCAGGGATTTTGGAAAGTGATCAAGGGATATGCCCGAAGCTCAGGAATCGAAAGGGACATCACACCCCATACGCTTCGTCATAGCTTCGCTACGCATATGATCGAGAACGGAGCGGATCTCAAAGCCGTTCAGGAGATGCTCGGACATTCCGATATATCCACTACTCAGATTTATCTGAACATGAACATCGGAAAAATGCGGGATGTCTATGAGAGAGCTCATCCGAGAAGCTGAGTGACGGATTATTTCAGATGGATCATTTGATGATTGTATTGAAAATATATGAAAGACCTGCGCCGATCGTGGCAGGTCTTTTTCTTGTACTATTTATTATTGAATAAGTAGGCTATAAGGACGGAGAAGTTTATGAGAACAGAGATTTATGTGGATAACGCAGCCACCACAAAGATGCTTCCGGAAGTCATTGAGACTATGATTCCTTATTTCTCGGAAAATTACGGGAATCCCTCATCTGTATATGAAATCGGAGCCAGGAGCCGGGAAGCTGTTATGGATGCAAGGGAAAAAGCAGGTGCCGTGATAGGAGCGAAACCGGAAGAAATCTATTTTACGTCCGGCGGAACAGAGTCCGATAACTGGGTGCTCACAGCTGTGTACGATTATTACGGTGGAAAAAAGAATCATATAATCACTTCGAAGATAGAACATCATGCGATCCTTCGAACATGTGAATATCTGGAAAGAGTGCGCGGCGCGGATGTCACGTACCTGCCTGTAGGCAGGGATGGGAGAGTAGATCCGGATGATGTACTTCATGCAATCCGGCCGGAGACCTGCCTGATTTCCGTTATGACTGCAAATAATGAGATCGGTACGATTCAGCCGGTGCGTGAGATTGGCTTGATCGCAAAGTCGAAAGGAGTCTGGTTCCATACAGATGCGGTTCAGGCTTACGGTCATATTCCGATCGATGTAGAAGAAGATCATATTGATTTTCTGAGCATCTCGGCGCATAAGCTCGGAGGTCCCAAAGGAACCGGCGCCCTTTATATTCGGAGGGGAATAAAAATCGGCAGTTTTATGAGAGGGGGAGCCCAGGAAAGGAACAGAAGGGCCGGGACTGAGAATGTCCCCGGAATAGCAGGTTTCGGAAAAGCTGCCGAAATCGCGCAAAGGGATATGGCAGAACGAGCGGATCACGAGCGTATGCTGAGAGATCATCTTCTGAAGAAACTAAGGGCGGAAATTCCTCTTCTCAGCGTTAACGGAAGTATGGAACACAGACTGCCCGGTAATCTGAATGTGTGTGTGCCGTATGCGGAAACGGAAATGATGGTGATCAATCTGGATCTTGCCGGAATAGCCGCATCCGGTGGATCTGCCTGTGCTTCCGGATCTCTGGATCCTTCTCATGTACTTCTGGCCATCGGTCTTTCTTACGAACGGGCACAGAATTCTGTCCGGTTCACGATTTCTCATGAAAACACAATAGAGGAGATGGACCGTGTAGCGGAAGCATTTGCAAAAATAGTCGAACGTTTGAGGAAAATGTCTCCGGGATATGCAAAAACAGTAAAAGGAAAAGAAAATTTATGAAAACAGTTGTAGTTGGAATGTCCGGCGGAGTAGACAGCTCCGTATGTGCGTATCTACTCAAAGAACAGGGATATAATGTCATAGGAGTCACCATGCAGATCTGGCAGGATGAGGATGCGTGCTCTCTTGAACAGAATGGTGGATGCTGCGGCACGAGTGCGGTGTCAGATGCCCGCCGTGTAGCCACGGAGCTGAAAATACCCTACTATGTCATGAATTTTCGTGATGTCTTCCGCGAGAAAGTCATCGACTATTTCATACGGGAATATCGTTCCGGACGTACTCCGAATCCGTGCATAGCGTGCAACCGGTATGTGAAATGGGAGAGTCTGCTTGAAAAAAGCATGGCCATCGGAGCGGATTATATAGCCACAGGACATTATGCGACAGTCGTGCGGCTTGAAAACGGCCGTTTTGCTCTAAGGACCGCGAAGAGCGAAGCGGGACGGTCGAAAGATCAGACTTACGCGCTTTATAATCTTACGCAGAATCAGCTTTCCAGAACGATTATGCCCTGCGGGCAGTACACGAAAGACGAGATCCGTGAGATCGCTGACCGGGCAGGCCTTCCGGTCGCCCATAAGCCCGACAGTGAGGAGATATGCTTTGTTCCGGATAAAGACTATGCCGGCTTCATTGAACGGGATACGGGCATCCGTGACGAACCGGGCAGCTATGTTGATGAGGCCGGAAACATATTGGGAAAGCATAAGGGTATTACACATTATACGATCGGACAGCGCAAAAGACTGGGAATTGCTCTGGGCAGACCGGTCTTTGTGAAAGAGATCAGACCGGCATCTAATGAGGTGGTCCTTTCTGATAACGCCGCTCTTTTCTCACGGGAACTATATGCAGAGGATCTGAATTTTATGAGCGTTCCCGATATAACCGGCAGGGAGAGCGTGACGGCCAAGATCCGCTATAATCACGGAGGCGCTCCGGCTGTGGTGGAAAAGGTCGCGCCTGACAGGGTCCGCATAGAGTTCGAGGAACCGCAGAGAGCGATCACGCCGGGACAGTCTGTCGTATTATACCGGGACGGCGTCGTGCTCGGAGGGGGAACGATCATCTGATACGAGATGAAAAACCATTTATAAGGCAGCATATGATGATAGTGACTATATCTTGTACGGAGAACATGAACCTGCTTATGCATTCTATGTGGAAACCCCTGAAAAATCCTCAAGAAATTGACGAATTGGAGTAAAAAACTTTAAATACTCCTTGTATTTTTGGGCAAATTTGAGTACAATAATCCTAGGTTTTAAACCTTAGGTAATGTAAAAATTTAATTTACAGGAGGATTCACGATTATGGCAGTAAGAGTTGCAATTAATGGTTTTGGTCGTATTGGCCGTCTGGCTTTCCGTCAGATGTACACAGCAGAGGGTTTTGAGATCGTAGCTATCAACGACCTTACATCCCCGGCTATGCTTGCACACCTGCTTAAATATGACTCCACACAGGGCAAGTTCGAGCTCGCTGACAAGGTTGAGAGCACAGACAACTCTATCATCGTTGATGGACATGAGATCACAATCTATGCTGAGAAGAACGCTGCTGACCTTCCGTGGGGCAAGCTGGATGTTGACGTAGTTCTTGAGTGCACAGGCTTCTATACAAGCAAAGCTAAAGCTCAGGCTCATATCGATGCTGGCGCTAAGTATGTTGTTATCTCCGCTCCGGCAGGCAACGATCTGAAGACTATCGTTTACAATGTAAACCATAGCATCCTTACAAAAGATGATCATATCATCTCTGCAGCATCCTGCACAACAA
>DMAZ01000164.1 GCA_003446335.1 Lachnospiraceae bacterium
AAGAGAACCCCGAGAAGCATGCCCGTCAGATGGCGGAAGCCAGGAGACTTCGCGCAAGATGGCCGGAGATTTACGAGAAGGGAGATCCCTTCTTCAACGCCAATCTTGATTACTGCACTTCGGACTTCGTGCTGAAAGGAACGATGCCGCCGAACTATTCTACACTTCAGAAAGCCAGGGAGGAAGTTAGCGAAGATGATGAATGATGGTTTTATCATCAAAAATGACCGTTTTTCACTTACGGATGAGAATCTGTATTTTCTGCGCGGACATCTTGCTCCGCGCACGGAACTGACTGCTTTCCTGGACGGGAAGCCGTTCGACATAGATGTCAGAAAACTGACCGAAAATGTCGACGAACGGTTCGGAGGCAGCGAAACGATCGCCTCTTTCCGCATACCTGCGGATATCGCTTCTTACCGCAAACTCAAAGTATATGTCAATCAGGACAAGGGAAGACATCTCTGCTTTGAGATCTCAGGCAGAGAGCTCGCGGACAAGATGAACCCGATCAAGCTTTTTGTGGATGATTTTTCCGTGAACGTGAAGGACGGTTATCTGAGACTGCAGGGCTGGGCCGTATCGAAGGAGCCGGTCAGGATGGCTGTTCTGGATGCGGACCGGAATAAGATGGATGTCCGGGTCGAACGGTATCAGAGGCTGGATGTCCTGGATCTTTTCGAGGAATGCGAGGTCGACAGGAACAGCGGATTCCACATCGAGATCCGCCCGATTCCGAAGGAAAAAATCTACGTGGCTTTTAAAGCCGGAGAGAATCGGATGATGAAAGAGTATCCGACAGGATCGATCTCCGCCAGAGTCGACAAGAGCCAGAGACTCTTAAAGAAAGCGACAGAATACCTGAAATATCACGGTGTGCGTGCTCTCGGCGTAAAGGTCTACGACAAGCTTTTTAACCCGGCCATGAAGCCGGTCATTTATACGGACTGGATCAAAAAGCATCTTCCGAGTGACCGCGTGCTGGAAAAACAGAGGAAGACGGCATTTGCCCATGAACCCCTGATCAGTATTGTCGTTCCGCTCTATAAGACGCCGGAGGAATTCCTCGATGCGCTCGTGGACTCCGTGAGAGCGCAGTCTTACGGCAAATGGGAGCTCATCCTCTCAGACGGCAGCGGAGATAACTCCCCGCTCGACGGGATCCTCGACAGACTGGAGCAGTCTGACGTAAGGATCAGAGCGATCAGGAACAATCAGCAGCTTCATATAGCGGAGAATACCAATATGGCGCTTGCCGCGGTAAAAGGAGAGTTCGTGGCATTTGCCGATCACGATGACCTCCTTACGCCGAATGCTCTTTTCGAAGTTGTCTCGGCGATCAACAACAATCCGGAAGCAGAGCTTCTGTACAGTGATGAGGATAAGATCGGAATCGGCGAGAAGTATATGCAGCCGAATCTGAAACCGGATTACGATCCGGATTTCCTGACATCCGTAAATTACTTCTGTCATCTGCTCACCGTGAAGAAGAGTCTGATCGACCGTGTTGGACTCCTCGACCCGGCTTATGACGGGGCTCAGGATTACGACTTCGTCCTTCGCTGTACGGAGGCAACGAGCCATATTGTTCACATTCCGAAGATCCTCTATCACTGGAGATTTTTCGAGGGAAGCACGGCGGCCAACCCGGAGAGCAAGACATATGCTTTCGATGCGGGACAGCGCGCGATCAAGGCTCATTACGACCGGCTCGGATGGCCCTGTGAAGTCGTAAAAGGCGAATTCCCGGGTATTTACAGGACGATCTACCACTGGGAAGGCGATCCCCGCGTCACGATCCTGATCCCCAACAAGGACCACATCGAAGATCTTGAGAAGTGCCTTCGCAGCATTGACCACGGACGGATCTATCCGAATCTGGAGATCCTGATCGTGGAGAACAACAGCACCGAGCAGGAGACATTCGACTATTATAAAAAGCTGATTGAACGTGACAGCAGGGTGAAAGTGGTTTACTATGAAGGCAGCTTCAATTACTCCGCGATCAATAATTTCGGCGCGCGCTACGCGACGGGAGAATACATCTTCCTGTTGAATAATGACACGGAATTTATCAGCGAAGACGTCATCGGTGAGATGCTCGGCTTCTGCCGGCGCGAGGATGTCGGAGCGGTCGGGGCGAGACTCTACTACGAGGATAATACCATTCAGCATGCGGGCGTCATTGTCGGATGGGGCGGGATCGCAGGTCATGCCTTCGTCAACCAGAAGCGCGGTGAGACCGGCTATCAGCACAGGATCATCTGCCAGCAGGATATGAGCGCTGTGACGGCGGCATGCCTGATGGTCAAAAAAAGCGTATATGATGAGGTGGGCGGTCTGACAGAAGAACTTGCCGTGGCCTTCAACGATATTGACTTCTGCATGAAGATCCGTGAGGCCGGATATCTCATTGTTTATGATCCGTATGCGGAGCTGTACCACTATGAGTCAAAGTCAAGGGGACTTGATCAGGGCAATCCGGAAAAAGTACGAAGATTCCAGAATGAAATGGCGATCTTCCGCAAGAGATGGCCGGAAATTCTGCGCGACGGCGATCCGTACTATAACCCGAATCTGTCTATGGTCACACAGGATTTCTCACTGAAGCATAACTGACAGATAATGTATTTTAATCTCTGACGCAGAATTCTCGTGACGCGAGTCTATGATGAATGCGCAAAAAGAAACTTGTCTCTGACATGGGATAC
>DMAZ01000265.1 GCA_003446335.1 Lachnospiraceae bacterium
TGTTCTGGGACGCGAAGAAGACGGAACGCCTGAATGATCTTTATGAAGGAAAACTGCACTTTCTGCAGAATAATTATTACAGTTACGGGGATTACGCGCTGGTCGGCACGAAAGGGTTCTGCTTTGAGGGACCGTTTTACCTTGACCGATACGGCCATGTCATCGGATGGGATGAGACAAATGCCGCCCACGCCGAGAAAATCGTCGGCCGTGAGGCAGAGCGCCTCAAGATATCATTTGAGAAGGCAAGAGCCGACGGCTTCCGGAAATTTATCATGTTCCTGCATTACCCGCCTACAAATGTTCTGCAGAAGAACAGCATCTTCACGAAAATCGCGGAACAGTACGGTGCGGAACAGGTGATTTACGGGCATTGTCATGGAGAATCCCGTTTTCATGATAGTATTCGCGGAATGAAGAGGGGTATTCGCTACAGTCTGGTCTCAGGAGATTGCCTGCGTTGGAATCCGGTCAGGATTTTGTGATGAAATGACCGATGAAAAGAGCCGGGATATTTTATCCCAGCTCTTCCAGATTCAATGTTTCCGTCACGGAGATATCTTTTACAGGATTATTACTGATATACAGATACCTCAGAGAAGTCATGTTAAAAAGAGAAGAGATGTCGGAAATGCTGTTATTTCGAATGTCAAGATAGATCATATCGGAAAGCCCTTTAAGAGCATCAAGATTTCCGGACAGCCGGTTGGAATTCAGATCCAGCCAGGAAAGTTCTGTGAGATCCGAAAGAGGAGACAGATCCGTCAGCTGATTGCCGCTCAGGTCGAGATACCTGAGCTTTTTTTTATCTGTAAGGACCCGAATGTCTGAAAGACTGCAGTTTTCAAGATCCAGCCATACCAGTTCGGACGACGCGGACAACGGCATGAGATCGGTTATCTGTGTATCCTGCAGATCGAGTCTCATCAGAGAAGGCATCTGTTTCAATACAGTAATATCCGAGATGTCATTTTCTCCGATGTAACATTCCTCAAGAGATAAACCGTCCAGGAACTGCAGATCTGAGATGCCGGTATTATTGACATCAAGAATCTTAAGTCCGGAAAGCTCATGAATCGGATTCGGAGAGGTCAGAGGATTATTTCCGACGCTCAGATCAGCAAGGCTGCCAAGAGAGCCGATCAGGCTTATATCCGTTATTCTGTTCCCTGAGAGCTCCAGATGGGAAAGGCCTGACAGATTTGATAAAAAGCTGATATCGGAGACATAATTATTATTCATGTACAGGGATTCCAGACTTTTCAGGTCCGATAGTGATGATACATCTCTGAGATCATTATTATTCAGATTCAGCCAGGTCAGGTTCGTCAGCTCGGAGAGAGCGGATATATCATGAATGTTGCTATCCGAGAGATCCAGGGAAGTGAGCGGCCATATATCGCTGAGAAAGATATCGCCATTCGAAATCTCTGTTATATTACGTATTGTTTTTTCAAGGTTTTCGTCATTCCAGACCATGACGTGGTCTGTGAGGCCGGATTCATTAAAATCAGGGACCTGTACATCAGAGGCAACGGTTTCTTTAGAGTTGCTCCTGATATTAGAGATACCGTACTGCACAGCCGGATACGAACAGGCTGCGATAGCCAGCGCAATACCGGCTGCCAGCAGATTCTTTTTTAAAAGGGTACGCTTAAGAAGAGGGATCCGCGCTAGCTTTTCCGCATACCGCTCCTCAGCTTCAGGACCTTTCGATATAGCAAGTCTGGCATTCAGAAGAGAAGAGAGCATCTGTCCGGCATTCTGGTAGCGATCTTCCGGGGCATATCGAATCGCCTTATTGATGGCGGCGGAGAGTGCGGTCCCTGCGTTGAGAGGGGCTGGTATCTCCTCCCCGTTCAGGCGCTTTTCCAGCGCTGCGCTTCGCTCTCTGAGTGTGACCATCTGCTTTTCCGTATCAAGGAAAGGCATACGAGTCTTATTCATGAGCCAGTAAAGTACAAGACCGAGAGAATAGATGTCGACCGTTTGGTCATACGGTGAACCGTGGTACATTTCCGGAGCCATGTAATTTACGGAGCCTTTCTGAGATAGTGCGGAGGATATGTTCTCGAGCGTTTTGGCGACCCCGAAATCTCCGAGCTTAAAGGTATTATCTTCGGAGACAAATATATTCTGCGGCTTTATATCTCGATGAATCGTGTTGTATTTTTCACAGGCGATCAGAGCTTTACACAGATCGATGCCGAGCTCTATGGCCTCATCCTGAGGGAAAGGCTGCTTTTGATGCTGATAATCAATGAAGGGTGTGAGGAGCTCCATGCGTATATAGATATCCCAGGCGATTTCGTTCTGGTGAGGAACAATATGTGATGCCTGGATCCGAACAATATTGGGCGAGTCTTTCAGCTGCTCCATAATTTGGATCTCTTCCTTGCAGTTTTCCACGATCTGGAAGAAATAGTCCCTTGCATCAGCTGTCGTATGTCCTTCAGCCAGAAAAGATGCTACTTCGGTCTGTGACCGGGGAATCGTGATGACCTTGACTGCACTGGACATTCGCCCCGTAGAACTATCAGAAAAAGCTCGATATACGGTTCCGTACGATCCTTCACCTATTTCCCGGGTCACATACCATTCGGGCCATATGCTTTTAAGTGCTTTATTGACTGAATCAAGAGACATAATTAGTTCGCTCCGTCCGTATAATGAGTTTCTTCATCGTAAGAGTATGCCCAAACCTCTGAAAAGGAGTCCAGAGGATAGTCGGTAAGCAGGCACATCAAAATAAATGCCTCATATGGATTGGATATATTGATTTTACCCATATAGCATTTCTCCAGAAGTTCATTGGTGTCTTTAATAAAGCGGTGATACCGTTCATTCGGGAGCAGATCACGAGCACGAGCCGCATGAACAAAAAAGTTCAGTGTCATAAGGTCAGAACGTTCCACCGGGAATTTATTGTTCAGTATGGACGCTATACGTTGGCGATTCAGTCTTTTCTGAGAGAAATTCTTTTTCAGATGAGAAGCAGATGCTCCCAGCAGATTTCCCTTTTGATCCAGCGGAATGCCGTTGAACAGATTTCGCTCCACTTCCGCATTTGATATATCTGATATATTAATTTCCGATATATTCTCTCCCGATTCTTTTCTGAGCTGAAGTATAGTTTCTTTTGTTTCTGCAAGAAGTCTCTCGAACTCATTTTTTGCTGTGTAGCTGAAAGGATACTTACGGTCTCTGCATTTCAGCTTTCTGAGAAAAGAGAAAAGTTCATTTTCCGCAAGCAGAGAGACCTGGTTTTTTACTACGATCGTATGGTCGTCCATAGGATCAGAATAGTCAGGTTCCAGCGTCTTATATTCATCAAGGATCTGCATGGTGCGTGCTGCCCCGTAATGATTCTTTAAGCTGAACCAGTAGATGACCTCCTCGGGGTTATTGAAATTGAAATCATGATCACGGATTGCCTTCGTCAGAAAAAGACTGACATCTTCTACCGGCATGTTAAGACCGAAGCCCAGGATAAAGATGGTATCCCTGCTGACGATATCCTGCCTGAGCCAGTTTTTCACCATGGCATTCAGTTTTGTGGATGTCTCATGGAAAGACTTTGGGGTATTGGTATCCTGAAAGGAACCTATAATGATATCCTGATAGACGCGGTCACTGATTGCACGGTAATCACCCCTGAGTTCTGCTTTCTCATAGATGTACCGTTTCAGATAATCAGAGAAAGAAACAACGCTTATCTTTTCCTTAAGATATTTATAAATCATCTCGGAATCAGAGGAATCAAAATCCTCCATCCAGATCAGGTCATGTATTTCATGGGCGGCGTTGTGTGTGAAATCGAGAGAGTTCCCGGGCATATCCAGTGTGTACTCAGTAATTAAGTCGGTCCAGTTTCTGTTCATTTATTCCACCCCGTTCGAGTATGTTGTTTAAAGTTGCTTCATTCTTATCTTAAAAAAAGAGGGAAAGACATCTGTAAAATTGATTTTTTATCATTAGGGATAAAAATGTATGAAAAAATGAATTTTACAAAAGAAGACTACTTTTATATTATAATATAATAGCAAAACTATATTTATAAGAAAGTTCTTTTTTGAGGGTGAAGAATATTGAAACGAATATGTGCATTTTCGCTGGTAGTCATGTTAATGGCAGCAATGCCGGCGCAGTCCGTATCTGCAGTTGATTCAATGCCTGCAGTTGAGATCATGCTTGCAGATGAGTCCGTACCTGCAGATGAGTCCGTACCTGCAGATGAGTCTGTAACGGAAGACGTAAGTACTTCTATTGCTGAAGATGAACCGGATAAAGCCGAATACTATAATATAGACCAATCGGAAGAAGATATCATCGAGAACAGTATCGGTGCTCCCGATCAAAGTGAGTATATCTATGATAATGACAGCCGGGAAGGTGACAGCAATGTGAGCGGAACCTGGGGAGGAGACCTCATGGGGCTTACAAAGGCAAAAGCCCGTGCGGAATTTTACATGGCCGCGGGGTGTGAACTTCCTGAAATTAAAGTTGCAGTCATCGATTCCGGCATCAACATAAGTCACGAGCTCTTTGAGGGAAGGCTTGATCCTGCAAGTCGTTCTTTTATCCATGAAAACGAGGAAGACTATAATGACCTGAATGGCCACGGCACGCACGTGGCCGGTATTATTGCGCAGAATACGCCTTCCAATGTAAAACTGATGGCTTTACAGGTGCTTGATGAGAACAATAAAGGAACGGCGGATGCTCTTGCTGAGGCTATACGTTATGCCGCTGAAAACGGAGCGAAGTTCATTAATCTGAGTCTGGGCGTATCGCTCGCAGAATGCGGGGGAGATATTTCGCAGTATGACAGATATAAAGAGACAATCGGGCCGGCTATCTCGGAAGCCTGCAATGCCGGAGTATTTATCTTCGCATCCGCCGGAAATAACAGTGAAGAACTGTCCGCCGATGCCGGTACATACCCTGCCGTCCTGGATGAAGTCATAACGGTCAATGCGATTACTGAAGATCAGGAATTATACAGCTTTTCGAATCGGGGAAGCTGCGTTGATTTCTGCGGACCCGGTGAGGACATTCTGAGTGCCGCTCCGGGCGGAAGCTCTTCCTATTGCTATATGAGCGGGACAAGTATGGCAGTTCCTTTCGTCGTGTCAGCAGGTGCTCTGATCTGCACTTACAATGAACCGGCGAATCTTGCTAAACTAAAATCCTATCTGAAAGCCGGAGTGAAAGAAATAGATCATTGCGGATACGGACTGCCTGTATTCGTTGATGGAGAAGTGAAAGGATCAAAATTCTATGAGGAAGGATCGGTATTTGTAAAACCGGAGATCACAGATGCTTTGACTTTTGGAACCTGGATCAATCTTGTCTGTTGGATACAAGGCGGTGGAGGCGCAACATATAACGTCTACAGACGGGAAGAGGGCCAGAAAGAGTTTACTGTTTTTCTTGAAAATCAGAATGCTGATCCCGGTCTTAATAAAGTGGTCATTACGGATGATACAGTAACGGTCGGTAAAACATATGAGTATTATCTGCGTATCAATCGTCCGTTCGACAGTGAAAAGAATATATCAAAAACAATATCCGTTAAGGCCAGGTATTCTGTTCGCCAATTATTTGTTTATGTAGAGGACGGCTTCAGCGATAAGATCAGTGTCGGGGAGACCACCCGGTTACGCGCTGATATTTATCCAATCAATGCGGATGACCAGTCTGTGACCTGGAAATCGGACTGGGAAGAGATCGCCACGGTAGATGAAAATGGTGTTGTTACGGGAATCGTCCCGGGACATGCCAATATTTATGCCGTGTCAAATGACACCGGGATCTCGGATGTTGTAAGGATAGAAGTAGTGAAAGAGTCCTATTATTCATGCGGGGAACATCTGAAATGGCACATCGAGGGGGACGATACTCTTATTATCTCCGGAACCGGTGATATGTATGAATACTCTTCTGAAACTCCATGGAAGGACAAGAAAACCGATATACAAAAAATCGTTTTAGAAGATGGTGTCAACAGCATATCGAATGGTGCATTTTCGGGTTTTCGTAATCTGCGGGAAGTCGAGATGGGAGATGGGCTGCAGACAATCGGTGAGAGGGCGTTTGCCGGATGTACATCATTGAAGGAAATCAGTCTGCCCGGAACACTGAAAAAAATTAAAAACAGTGCATTCAGTGAGTGTACCGCTTTAAGCGCGATAATTATACCCGATTCCGTGACTGCTGTTGGAATTGGGGCATTTAAAGGGTGCACTGCTTTGAGCGCGATAAAAATACCGGACTCCGTGACTGCTCTTGGAAACGGGGCTTTTAAAGAGTGTACCTCTTTGAGGGAAGCGGTCCTTCCGGCCGACCTGAAACAGATAGAAGACCAGCTGTTCTCCGGATGCAGCAATTTCGGGAAAGTTACACTCCCCGGGAATCTGGAAAGTATAGGTAGGAAGGCTTTTGCCGATACAAAACTTGAACAGATTGCTATCCCTGACAGCGTTGCGGAGATCGGAAAATGGGCTTTCTCCGGTACACCCTTAAAAAGCATTTCTATTCCCCGAAATGTGGAAGTGCTGGATGAAGTGTTCACCAACTGCACCGAATTGATGGAAGTTTTTATTTCTGCAAATGTGACAAGCCTGACGAAAGCCTTTAAAGGATGTATTAATCTGCATGATATTCATGTGGACAGGAACAACAAGGTGTATACGTCTGTTGACGGCGTCCTGTTCAGTAAAGACAGAAAACAACTGATCAGGTATCCGCAGGGAAGAGCGGATGAATATAGGGTGCCGGACGGCGTGACAGAAATCGTAGCAGATGCATTTGGAGAGTGCAGCATCAGGAAAGTGACTCTTTCCGATTCCGTTGAAACGCTCGGAGCATCATCTTTCTGCAACTGTACATCCTTAAAGAGTATTTATATCTCGGATCATGTTCAGTCCATCGGACGTGCCTGCTTTGACGGCTGTACATCATTAGATGATATTCGACTTCCCTCCGGTTTAAAGGTAATCTCGAAAGATTGCTTCCGGGGCTGTGCATTTGCCGAATTCAAAGTACCCGAAGGAATCACAGAAATAAGAGACGGCGCTTTTTCTGAATGCAGAAATCTCAAGCACTTCAAATTTTCTGATTCCATCGAGAAAGTGGACTCCTATCGTCTGTTCTATGGAGACAGATCACTGGAGGAAATCGAATTGCCGACCTGCTGCACAGTGCTTTCAACGGAAGCCTTCCTTGGATGTGATCAGCTGAAAAGTCTGACAATTCCTCATACCGTAAAGAGAATATTTACAGATGCTGTTCCGAAGGATATACCGGTCATAATCTATGAGGGATTCCTTGCTGACTGGAATAAGATCGAAAAAGCAACTGCTATTTCCCTGGAAAAGACAAGGCTGTTCCTGAGGTGCGCAGGACAGCTATCCGATGATATAGCGTGGAATGCGGAAGGTATCCCGGGAGATATGACGTTGACTGTCTCAGGGAAAGGAAGGATGCCGGACTTTACTTCGGTGGAAAATATTCCCTGGGGTGAGGCGAGAGAGGAGATTGCAGAAGTCATCATAGAGAACGGAATAACCCATCTTGGTGACAAGTCTTTTTATGAATGCAGAAATCTGGTGAAGGTTCTTCTTCCCGAAAGTGTGGAGTCATTCGGAAAAGATCTATTCTACAGGTGCCGGAAACTGAGAAGATTTACATATATGCCTGAAGGCAGCGAGGAAGCCTATGAAATTGAGCCGCAGTACTTGTGTGCAGCGTATACAGGCAAAGCATTAACGCCGAATGTATGTGTTACGAGCGGTGAGCATGAGGAACTGCTGCAGGATAAGGATTATAAGATTGCTTATCGGAATAACGTTGAACCGGGAGAGGGTGCTGTTGTAGTGGCTTTTATCGGAGACTATGCCCATGAGGGCCATGTGCTGATTCCGTATGCGATCATGGCGAAGGATCTGGAGGGCGAAGATATCAAAGCCATATCGGATATGAGGCTGTCCGGGGATTTCTTTATTTACAGCGGGGATTCGTGCTGTCCGGATGTCATCGTAAAGAGCGGACGCTGGACGCTGAAAGAAGATGTAGACTATATCATCTCTTATGATCAAGATCTTGTTAATGCCGGGAC
>DMAZ01000193.1 GCA_003446335.1 Lachnospiraceae bacterium
TGATTTCTGAACGGATTATTGCCTGAGATATGGGCTGATGCTTTTGCAGAAAATGTGATCTGCGATGCATCAGCCCTTTGACTATACAGAGAAAAAACAGAGGATCTTATGTCAGATAATAACGATAATACTACAAACAACATACAGATCGTCGAGGAAGACGAAAAGAAAGAAGAAAAGAAACGGGAGCGTTTCTGCAGCGTATGCCGCAGGCCTGAGAGCAAGACCGGACCCCTCGTGACACTGACCCCGGATATGTGTGTCTGCAATGACTGCATGCATAAAACACTGGATTATATGCAGAACGGAAATATAGATTATAATTCTCTGCTCCAGGGGCTTTCCAATATACCCGGTCTCTCTTTCCTGAATCTTGGGGGCGGTGTGCCCCGCCAGGCTCCTGCGGAGAAGAAGAAACCCGAGGCAGAAAAAACATTCCAGGTAAGCAGCCTGCAGCCTCCTCATAAGATCAAGGCACAGCTCGACCGATATGTCATCGGACAGGAACGCTCGAAAAAAATCATCTCTGTCGGTGTGTACAATCATTATAAGAGGATCATAGCCGAGCAGAAAGCCGAGGAGAGAGCGAAGAAAGAGAAAGGGAAGATACCGGATCCCAATGTTCCGCAGCCGGTAGAGATACAGAAATCCAACATGCTCATGATCGGACCGACAGGAAGCGGAAAAACATATCTTGTACAGACACTGGCGCGGCTTCTCAATGTTCCGCTCGCGATCACAGACGCAACTTCACTGACGGAGGCCGGCTATATAGGTGATGACATCGAAAGCGTAGTCTCCAAGCTTCTGGCAAATGCGGACAACGATGTCGAAAGGGCGGAGCACGGCATTATTTTTATAGATGAAATCGATAAGATAGCAAAGAAGAGAAACGCGAATCAGAGAGACGTAAGCGGAGAAGCAGTTCAGCAGGGAATGCTGAAGCTTTTAGAAGGCGCTGAGATCGAAGTGCCTGTAGGCGCGACGAGCAAGAATGCGATGGTCCCCCTGAAAACGATCAATACGAAAAATATCCTGTTCATATGCGGCGGAGCTTTCCCTGATCTTGAGGATATCATTAAGGAGAGACTCAATAAAAGAAGTTCGATCGGTTTTCAGGCCGATCTTCGTGACAAATACGACAATGACCCTGACATTCTGCAGAAAGTCACAGTGGAGGATCTGCGCAAATTTGGCATGATCCCGGAATTTCTCGGACGACTTCCCATCATTTTCTCACTTGAAAAGCTGACCGAAGACATGCTGGTGAGAATACTGCATGAACCGCAGAACGCAATCCTTCGCCAGTATGAGGCACTTTTGGAGTTGGACGAAGTAAAGCTGGAATTTGAAGAAGACGCACTTCGCGCGATCGCAAGGAAAGCCATGGAGAGGGATACAGGGGCCAGAGCGCTGAGATCGATCATCGAGGAATTCATGATGGATATCATGTATGAGATACCGAAAGATGACAGTATCGGCAGGGTCATTATCACAAAAGAGTACATCGAGCATACCGGCGGCCCGAGAATAATGCTGAGAGGGCAGTAAAAGGATAGAGATGAAAACCTCCGGCGGATCGCAGCCGCGCAATGAGGAAGGTGCTTTGCGCCTTGCGCGGTGCGGAATGAACGCTGAGGCGTTCTTGATAAATTCAACTCCCGCTCGCATACAGAGTACCGATTTGAGGTATAATGTCAATAGATAATATTGAGACAGCACAGATAAGGAGAAAGAAGAATTATGGCAGATGATTTTTTCGGTGAACTTGGCAAATCTATTTCAAGAGCAACACAGCAGGCAGTAGACAGGACCGGAGATTTTTTTGAAAGAACAAAGATCACCGCTCAGATTACCGGAGAACAAAAGGAAATTGATAAGCTCTATCAGAGGCTGGGAGAGATTGTATACCGCAGCATAAAGGCAGGTACGATGATGTCCAATCCTGAATTGGATCCGGTCATGAATGACATAGATGCACATTTAAATCAGGTCCATACCTTCAGGAAATCTCTTGCTGACGTGAGCGGAATGAAGGTCTGCGGATGCTGTGGATCTCTTATTCCGTTGGAAGCGGCTTTCTGTCCCAGATGCGGAGCACCGGCTCCTCTTATGAATCCGGAAGAGAGCGAAAAGAATGATGCCGGCGCTGTTACGGATCAGGATTCGCAAAATCTGATGGGGGAGGATGATTCCAGGAGATGAACTGGCTGATGTTCATTTATACCCTGTTTCGTATTGATAGTCATACGAAAAGATGGGCTGAGAATAATTTGAAAATCGGGGACAAGCCTATCCCCGCTGCCGGCGGCAATATTCTGCTGCAGAGAACAAGAAATAAAGGAATAGCGGGAGGGAAACTTTCGGAACATCCGGATCAGGTCCTTGCTTTGTCCACTGCCTCCGCTTCCGTGATCGGACTGAATTTACTGCTTCGAATATTTCGGAAGGGAGGATTCCTGTACAAAATCGCCTACTCCATGCTGGCAGCCGGCGCGGCCGGAAACCTGCATGATCGATTCGAAAGAGGAAGTGTGACCGATTTCATCAGAGTAAAAAAAGCGCCGGGTCCCGCCTCGAAAGTTGTCTTTAATGCCGCAGATATTTTTATTGTACTGGGCAGTATTTTGCTCATCCCTCTTCGCATTTTTTCGAAAGACTGACAACAGTCAGAGGTCTACGGTAAGCATCCGAATGTTTATACATAATAACTGATCCGTGGGCGCGATGGGTGTCTTCTTTGGGAAAATTGTTGAAAAAATGTTCGTTTTGCTCTACACAAAACCGCCAAAACATATTATAATGTGCGCAGTTAGTTGTATCTAACAGCTAAAGCAATGGTTTTACGCAGCTTCCGCGCAAGGAAGCAACTATAATAAGAAAGGTGGTAGTTTGAAATGGGCAAATTAACTATCGTTGATGTTATCGGACGTGAGATCATCGACTCTCGTGGCAATCCTACAGTTGAGGCTGAGGTAGTTCTTGAGTGCGGTGCTGTCGGAAGAGGAGCTGCTCCGAG
>DMAZ01000267.1 GCA_003446335.1 Lachnospiraceae bacterium
ATAAGAAGCTGTGGTCACACCGGCAGCAAGAGCCGACAGTCCCAGATAACGGACCAGATCACCTCCGGGCATTTTGTAGGCTTTCCAGCAATAGTTAAAATCAACAAATGCCAGGAGAATAGCCAAAATGGTAAAAACGAGTGTGTAGGAATTATTCATATCCTTCCGCCCTTTCGATGACTTGAACAGACCGATTGTCTGAAACCATCCGCATTATACTTGAAAACAGGTACCAATGCAAGCGTTTTGTGAAGATTGACGAAGAAATCCCTCTGGGTTTTCGAAACTCGGTCAGGAAACACACGGGGACGGGCCTTTTGTGTTTGCGAAGAATGTTTTGATGTGATGCGAACACAAAAGGACCGTCCCCGTGTGTTCCGTGTGTTCATAATTTGTTCACGG
The DNA here is from genome assembly GCA_003446335.1 of Lachnospiraceae bacterium. Next base: position 403 of record DMAZ01000267.1, read on the forward strand.
TACCTGACACCGTGAACTCCTCAACATTCTCCGTATACCTCCGCACCCTCCGAAACATCGCTCCTGGCCGCCTTGAAAAATCCTGCACCGTAAACATTTCCTCTATCTTATTCTCACCCTCAGAGACCACGAAAACCCTCGACTTCTCAAACAGCACTTTTATCCCGCCAAACTCAAACGCCGTCTTCTCCTCCGACGGTTTGATGATCGCTTCGTCAGTCCGCCTCTTCAACTCCGTAAAAAAGCGATAGTCCGCCTCGCTCTTAAGCAGCAGTTCAGAATAAGTCGAGCTGTTGGAGAGCAGAAAATAATTTGTATACGCAACCGGGTTCGGCCCATTTTCGGATACTCTGATCGGTGCGCTCAGCAGATTCCATTTAAGAACTTTGAAGACATGATACGTGTCCTTGTTTCGCCGCCCTGGTCCCGGAAGATTCCCTCCGGTGACTGTCCTGCAATAAGCCACTTCTCCGTAATAGCTTATCCCTTTTCCCTTCTCATAAAGCGCAACATACCTCACAGGAAGATTGGCAGTATCGAATCGCCGCGTAAAATACTCCTCTTTTCTCAGAAAAACATCACGCTGCCTCTCATCCTGCACAAGCCCGATCAAAACCTCGCGCTTATCCCAGTTGACCGCCTTCAGACGCTCCTCGATCCCGACCGGAAGCGTTGTCCGTTCAAACGCAGATTCGGGCGAATCGGAAACAAGTTCATCCAGCAACTCGGAGACCAGGGTTGTTGCAGAGGGAAGAAACGGCAGCCCACCGATATTGACCGAATCAATACTCTTATAGAATCGATGGTTTTTATATTCTTCCTCATCCGCATAAGGAAAAAGAATATACGCACCAAACATCGTCTTCTCAAATGTAAATCTGGATTCCTTATTCTCATAGACGATGGAGTCCCGGTAGCGATGCATCGTATTGATATCATCCACCTTCGGCCCGGGCTTTGTATCCGGATAGAACGAACCGTCAGGATTCATCTCGATCCGATATTTTGCATCGAACACATATTTATACCTGTTTCCCGCTCCTCTCTTCTCGAGCTCCAGCACATTGTCCGGTCGCTGGCTGACAGTCTGCGTGGCAATTTCCGAAGGATTATACGCCAGATAAATTCTCTCTCCGGTCTTCGTATTCAGGAAAGTAACCTTCGACTGCCGTCCTTTAACCAGGTCTATGGTGACTCCTTTTCGATCTACTTTTATGATATCCGGAGATTTCAACGTATAGTGGCTGCGCAAAATGTCATAAAGTTTGATGAAGCACCAGTATTCATAAAGCTGCGCCGTGTCCCTGACCGACATATGAAAGATGTCTCCGCCGACCGAGATACCGTTCTGAAGCATCAGATAATACTTATACAGCTCACGGTAGCCGGGCGCCATGCCAAATACAAGCGACATACTTTTGGACGCACTGTAATCCGCCACTTCCGCCAAAAACGATGCCCCGAGAAGCCTTTGCAGTTCCCCGGACATTCTCTTTGCCCCGCTTAGCACCTGCTCATCCGGCTTCTGCCTGCTCTTTACATATCTTCGCGTAAAGTCGTCGATTCTGCGGACCGTCGCCTTCAGCATAAACTTGACCAGACGGTTTTCCTGCGTATCATAGGTGATCTGCTTTCTGACAGCCAGAACTTTCTCGGCCCGAATGCCCGCCCTGTCCCGCCTGACATACTCGGGATGCTTCTCAAGCCACCTCTCCGATCGTGCATCCGTGCGTACAGCTTTGTAGTGCGGCACCACTGCGTGCTCAGACACCAGCTTATGATGCGGAACAGCCAGAATGCGCTTTGCTGCCCGAAGGTATTTGTCATAGATTGCCTGCAGAATAGTAAAAAACACCGCCGGCACATCGTTTCGTTTATGATCGGGAACAAAAACCTGATATGTCTTTTTAAGAAAATCCAGGACACTCTCGCTGACCATGTTGTTGATGTCAGCCATCATCGCCTGATAATCTTCTTTATAAGATATTTTTGTCGGATAGACTTCTATTCTCGCAGAAACTACCCGCTTACCGTTCGCCAGAACGACCAGATCCGAATAACCGACATTATTTCCAAAATTGATCACGCCCGAAAGCAGTGTCGGATCTTCGTCGATCACCCGGCTCACCCGCTCCTCGATCAGGCTGCTGTTGTTCCTGAATTCGAGTGCTTCGCCATTTTTGGCATGGATGGTGACAAGATAATCCGTCTGCTCAAAAAAGAGCGGGGAAATCCGATACTCGTGGACCGAAAGCCCTCTATGGTCAGAATACTTCTCCGTCTTCTCCTGAGAAGGAATGCTGACCTGCTCCAGGTCCAAGCCGACGACTTTCAGGGAGGACGATTCCGCATCGCTTTCCGCGGTGCCGTAAATCTGCCTCCCTTTTGATTTGATTACTATATCTACATATGCTGTGCGGATCTCTGCCAATCGATCAGAGCCAGTAGGAAGTAAAGCCATCCTCTTCGTACCTCGTCATCATGTAACCGATCTTCTTTGTGCTTTCAGGATACTTTGCGGAATCCGCCAGGTCCTGCATCTGCTGCCCTACGCTGCCGCTTTCGATATCAAGCCCGGAATAATCACCCATGCAGAACTTGAAAAGCTCCGCCAGCATGTCTTTTACCGCTGCGGCGCTCCCCTGAATGCGTGGCAGGATCTTCTGCATGATCTCGTTATCCAGCGCCTGTTCATAAATAAGCAGGTTTTCTGCTTTCAGATTGTTCAGCATGTAAAAAACGATCTCATCCCTCACGCGGTATCCCACATGGGCGTTTGCTTTTCGCAGTATTTCATTGAGCTGCTGCAGCTCATCGCAAACCTTTATGACAAAGTCTTTTTCCGCCTCACAGTCGCGCGCCAACACCAGATATTCTGTGCGAAGAAAGCTGTTTGGCAGCTGAAGCGGTTCCGCCTCCGGGTCGATCATGTCGAACTGCGGCAAAAGATCGACGTAGCTGAACTCTATGGTATTGGCCCTGTCCAGCACTTTTTTGCTGAACGGAAACGTTGTTTCGTCCATATTGACCGTACCGATTATATACAGATTGTCCGGGATGCCTTCCTTGTACTGCGCGATGGCATCGGTCGTTATCTTTCCGTCCGCAGATTTCTCCCGTGATTCGATCACCGACAGAAAATCGCTCAGATAATATTCGACTCTTGCAAGGTTCATCTCGTCCAGGCAGAGAAACACCGGTTTTTGCGGGTCGCGTTTTGCCGCATCAAATGCGCTGCATATCGGGCCCTCTATAAAGTTTCCGTTCAGATCATTGTGCCCGAACAAGTCGCTGCCATCACTCCAGCCGGGGCGAACCGACACAAGCTTGTAGTCTGCGCCGATGGCTTCCGCAAAAAGTTTAACAAGTCTGGTCTTCCCGGTCCCGGAAGTGCCGGCGAGGATGACGAAGGGCTTGCTTTTCAGGCTGAGGTAGAAGTTTTCGATGAGGGAGGAAGTGTAGGTGAAGCCTCTCGATGCAATATATGACTTGATCCGGTCAATCATTTCTTTGACTGTCATATGCATTTCTTTCTCACCTTCTTCCTCATGTTCTACTTCGTTTTCTTCCTCCTGTTCATTGTCATGTTGTTCCTCCTGTTCAGGAGTCGTGACTATCTTTTCAGAAGAGAAATACTTTTCATAATATGTACGATATATTTCGCACATAGCTTTTAAATCATCTGCCAGCATTTCACCTTCAGGCAATGACTCCAAAGTATATTTTTTGTAATAGACAGCCCCATGATCATATCCCAATGAGCCTGTGTCTATTTTATCATCTGCAGAAAAATAATTATTCGGAATAGCCTCTCTGATTTTTTCTGCATGTGCTTTTAGAGCCTTTTCCATTTCCGGATCAGTTTTACCCACAACACCGGTAAATACAACATTTCCTTTTGCGTTGGTACGGCTGCCCATAACTTCAGTCGCTGCTATCTCAAAGGTTAAATATAATTCTTTTGTATCTTTATTAACCAGATAAACTATATAAACACCTTTTTGTGCGGATGTAGTTATGCGGCTATCAAACACTGCGATCCAGGGAACAGCTGTCCAGCGTCCCTTACCATAACTACCCAGGATTTTATAGGGAGAACGAATATTCGCACATTTTTCCAAGAGCATCGGAATATCTTTCGCAACAATTTCACGAAAAGGATTTTTCCAATCTTGTTCCCCTCTCACCTTTTCATATATATCGGAATATTCCGATAAAAGAATTTCAAACTTTTCATGCAGTTGTTTAAAATCCTCTCCTGCCATATGTTCATCTCCTTATGGAACGAGGGATGGTTCCTCATTTCACTTTAGCTTTTCTGCCCACTCATCTTCCTTAAACCCGGTCAGGACAAACCCATCGCCGACCACCAGCGGACGTTTCACCAGCATGCCATCCGTCGCCAAAAGTGCCAGCTGCTCATCCTCACTCATCTCCGGCAGTTTCTTCGAGAGTCCCATCTCACGGTAGGGAATTCCGCTCGTGTTGAAGAAGCGCTTCAACGGCAGACCGCTCATCGCGTAATAAGCCCTCAGCGTCTCCTCATCCGGGTGGTTCGCT
>DMAZ01000013.1 GCA_003446335.1 Lachnospiraceae bacterium
CAGGGAGGCTACGGGAACGGCAGCTATAATTATCAGGGAGGCTACGGAAACGACGGCTTCAATAACCGGAGCGGCTATGAGCAGGTCAATTACAATTATAACTACGAGCAGAATCAGAGTCAGTCTGAACCCGGGAAAGACTCATCCGGCAGGAAGCTCCGTATACTGATCGGCGCAGGCGCCCTTGTCCTCACTGTTCTGCTTGCAGTCCTTGTGTTCAGATTCCTTCTTCCGACCGTCGGAAAAAAGAGCACCTATGTCTATCTGCGTGACGACAGCTTTGAGTTCACACAGAAAATTGGCAGCGGAGATTCGACTGAATTAGAGTCCTTCGAGGGCGGCTCCACCCGGGAAGACTACGTAAAATTCAGTGAGGACGGTAAATATCTTTACTTTTTTACGGAATTTGACGATTCCGAAGAGATCGGTACACTGAACCGGATCGCATGCGGCAGGCTGAACTCCGATCGGAAAAAGAATGATAAGAATATCGAGGAAATTGACACGGATGTAAAACCGGATTATTCCATACTCGATAACGGGAATATCATCTATCTTAACGGGGACGATACCCTGTACTACTATGACGGCAAGGATGAAAAGAAAGTCTCCAATGATGTGACGGCTTTTTACACGGACGGCAGCGATCGTGTGATCTACGTATCCGAGGATGCCCTTTACGGCTGTGATCTGAAAGACGGCAAAACGAAATCCGAGAAACTGGAATCCGAATACGAATACATAATCGAACTCAATGATTACTCTCTCGATCATTTCTACTACGTCAAAAACGATGAGGACGGCAATGCCGTCCTGTACTCGGCCGGCGTAGGTGACGAATCAAGCAAGGTTGATGAATATGTGACCATCCTTGACACAGGGGACGGTTTTCTGTACTCCGCTCCGAACGGCGATACAAAGTCTCTTTACGATCTGGTCGACGATGATCTGGATGATTCAGATGAGGACGCTCCGGATAAATCAGATCTGGTCAAAGATCTGAAAGATGAGGATAATGATGCTCCTCTTTCCAATCTCTATTTCTGCAACGGAAAAGAGATCCAAACGGTTCAGAAAGACATCTTTTCCTCTGCCTTTATCGGCAATACAGCCGTTTTCAACACGGAAGATACCATCGGAGACCTTCCTAAACTCAGCGAAATAGTCTCCGTTGATCAGGTGAAAATGGTATGTGCCCTGGATTATTCCAAACAGAACTACATTGCATCTATCGACGAGCGTACACCTGTGCAGCTTTCCGAAGATGCCGCCGAAAAGATCAATGACGCGAAAACAAGCGGCGACTTCACCCTGTACCTGAGCGGAGACAGTCTGTATCTGAATAACAGTGCACAGGAACTCCTGTGTGCCTCCGCAGATGATGAGAAAACCGGCAAATTCAAAGACGTCGCAGACGATGCGGTCCTCATGATCTCATCGGACTCGGATCACGCTTACTATATTGCAGATCAGCATAAAGAAAATAATGTCACGTATGCCGACCTGTACGAGTGCGACGGCGATGACTACGATCTCATAGCGGAAGATATCATACCGGAGAAGACGGAATTCTATGAGGATATGACCCTGGTACGGACCGGATCGGAGGAAAGCGGTTATGAACTGAGCAAAGCAGAGGATGGAAAAACTGAGGTCATTGATAAGGACATCTCTCAGCACATCTGTATCGGTTCTTCGAAAATACTGTATATTTCCGATAACGAACTGTACCTGTATGATGATGACGAGAGTGAGTCTCTCGAGAAAGATGTGGATCTTGTGTGGGCTTCCGACGGGAAGGAACCGGACAGGACGGTCGATTACAAAAAACAAAGCACGGACAGATAAGTATCCCATGACATGAACAGGGGGCTGTCACACCGGGCAATGTTCCCGCCATCTATCGCAGATATTTGCAAACAGCGTCTGCGGCAGACGGTGGAATCAAGCCTTGGTGTGGCAGCCCCCTCGTATCATATTACAGCTTCTTTTATACTATTTACGACTCTTTTTACAGTTCCGCGACTCTCTTGGCGGCACGGCGTCCGAACGTCATCGTTCTTCCGCATGCCAGACCGGTAAAGAGGTTCGGATATGTTGTGGCGAAGATACCGCCTGTCGCGTCACCCGTTGCATACAGGCCTTCGATCGGCGTTCCATCCTCACGGATGACCTGCATATCTGTGTTGATACGTACGCCGTTCAGCGTCGTCAGATGCCATGCACATGTACGTACGCCGTAGAACGGGGCCGTGTCGACCGGTGTCATACGATGAGCTTCCTTGCCGTAATCCTCATCGACACCCTTTGCGCAAAGCTCATTATAGCGCTGGACCGAAGCGACAAAGTTATCCACCGGAATATTCAGCTTCTCAGCCAGTTCCTCGATCGTGTCGGCCTTCTGTACATATCCGGCTTCAATAAGCTCCTCGATCTTAGACCATACGAAAGAATAAGGCATATTGGAGAGAGCACCGTTCGGGAAAGCGAACAGTCTGCAGCATCCGACTTCGTCGAACTGCTCGGCATACTTCTCGTTGTTGGCGTCAAATACGTCAACATATGTATGATTCGGCTGCATCTCCATGGAGTGGAGCATGAACTCATACGGACCGGACTCATTGCAGAATCTCTTGCCGTTCAGGTTCACCTTCAGGAA
>DMAZ01000105.1 GCA_003446335.1 Lachnospiraceae bacterium
TCCGGTGACCACATCTATAAGATGAACTATGACAAGATGCTGGACTATCATAAGGAAAAAGGCGCTGACGTTACCATCGCCGTTCGTGAAGTACCGTGGAAGGAAGCTCCTCGTTTCGGTATCATGAACACAGACGCTGACCTCAATATCATTGAGTTCCAGGAGAAGCCGAAGGAGCCGAAGAGCAACCTTGCATCCATGGGTATCTATATCTTCTCATGGAAGAAGCTTCGTTCCATCCTTGTAGAGGATATGGTAAATCCGGATTCCAGCCATGACTTCGGAAATGATGTCATCCCGACATATCTGAATGCAGGCGACAAGCTTGTTGCATGGAAATTCAAAGGATATTGGAAAGACGTAGGAACAATCGATTCCCTGTGGGAAGCCAACATGGACCTTCTCGACAAGAAGAACGAACTTGACCTCGGCGATGCATCCTGGAAGATCTATACAGATGACGCTCCTGCCCTTCCGCAGTACATCGGACCGGATGCATGTGTTGCCAACGCTTACATTACTCAGGGTGTTGAAGTCGACGGTGAGGTAAAGAATTCTGTCCTGTTCACCAACTCCAAGGTAGCTGCTGGCGCAAAGGTCATTGATTCTGTCCTTATGCCGGGTGCGGTCGTAGAAGAAGGCGCTGTAGTTATTCGTGCACTCGTTGCAGACGGCATCAAGATCGGTAAGGACGCTGTTGTAGGTTCTGCTGACAGCGAAGAGATCACACTTGTTGCAAAGAATGTGTAAAGGGGGATGAATAAAGATGGCAGTTAAAGCATTAGGTATTGTCACTTCCGGCAATCGTGTAAAAGTTGAAGGTATGCAGGAATTCCGTCCGGTTTCCGCATTTACATTTGTTGGTCGTTACAGAATGATCGACTTCCCGCTGTCCAACCTCAGCAATTCCGAAATCGAGCGCATCCATATTTATGCAGGAAATAATCCGCGTTCCCTGGCAGAGCATGTAGGAACAGGCCGTCATTACGGTATCAACAGCAAGCGCGGCAAAGTTTCTCTTCTCTTCTCCGCACAGGAAGAAGTAAACGAGATCTACAATACAGATATCGCTTCCTTCCTTTACAATGAGAATGTAATCGAGCGCGTAAACGCTGACTATGTAGTCATCGTTCCGTCCTATATGGTATTTGCTCAGAATTATGAGACACTCCTTGAGCAGCACATCGCTTCGGGCGCCGACATTACTCTTCTGTATCACAAGGTAAACAACGCTGACGTCGCTTATCTGAACACAGAAGCTCTTAAGCTCGATGATGAGAAGACCGTTCTCGCAATCGAGACGAACATCGGCGGCAAGAAGACCAAGAACATTTTCATGAACAGCTATATCATGAAGAAAGATCTCTTCCTTGCACTCATTAATGAAGCAAAGAAGAAATCATCCATGTACAACCTGTACAATATCGTGAACGACAAGGCAGCAACGGAAGAGCTCAATGTCAAGGCTGTCCAGCACGAAGGCTACTTCGCAGCGATCACAGACTTCAAGTCCTACTTCAAGGCGAACCTCGAGCTGACCGATATCAAGGCCGCTTCCAGCCTGTTCTCTGACAAATGGCCGATCTACACCAGAACGAACGATGCATGCCCGACAAAGTATATGTCAAGCGCATCTGTTAAGAAATCTCTCATCTCCAACGGCTCTGTCATTGCCGGTACAGTTGAGAACTGCATCATCGGCCGCGGCGTTGTAATCGAGGAAGGCGCAGTTGTAAAGAACAGCGTTATCTGCTCCGAAGTATTCATCGCCAAGGATACCGTTATCGAGAATCAGGTCATCGACAAATACGCCAAGATCCTCCATGCGAGCGAGATCGTCGCTTCTCCGGAGAATCCGGGCTATGTAAAGAGAATGGATACACTTTAATTCTTTCTCATGAAAACGGTTCTTTTAAAGAACCGCTGCCCTGATAAATGTCATATAAAAAGCCCCGGCATCTGCCGGGGCTTTTCCTGCCTGTTATCGCATCATTGATCGTCAGGCGCAATCGCTTTCTATTTCATCTCCCTTATCTTCATCTCTCTTCACATTCAAGAAATCGGAAGGGTTCCTCATCCGTCATGGAAAGGAACTGCATCATAAGGAACGCTGCTCTGAGCGACAGCTTTTCCTCAGACAGGATGCGGCGGACCTCTTTTCTGTCAGCCAGAATGACTTCGATCCATTCTGAGGACTCAAGCTTTCGCTCACGTTCTTTCGTCACATAGCCGAATACAGCACTACCCGGCTCATCGGTAAAGCCCGGTGCCAGGAAGAACGGTCTTCTGCAGAACGCTTCTCCTCCTGTATACTCTGTAAAGACATATCCTGTCTCCTCCCTCATTTCCCGGACAGCCGCCTCTCCGGGCGTTTCTCCCGGATCGATCAATCCTGCCGGGAGCTGATAAATCATTTCATCTACCGGGAATCGATACTCTCTCTCTACGACAAGCCGGGGATGTTCCTCTTTCGTGACTGCATAAATACAGATTCCCTCCGGAGTCAGTTCATGGGTCCTGATCTTGAGCCGATCTTCTGAATTTCGAGTGCAGAAATAATAGTCCCGCTCATTCCCTTCCCGGTCCTCGAACCCCAGATGATACATATTGAGGAATCGATTGTCTGTCTGTCGTTCTATACTTTTTATATGACTTTTTTCTTTCATACAAGCTCCCCGGTCAGATAATTTAACAGGTGTTCCATCTTCTCGTCCGCATCCCGGTCCGAAATACCTTTGACGCCGCAGTAGAACTTAATTTTCGGCTCTGTCCCCGAGGGACGCACACAGCACCACGCATCGTTTTCCAATTCAAAATAAAGGACATTGGAGGTCGGAAGTCCGGTCGGCATAACACTTCCCGTCACAAGGTCTGTTCGGACTCCTTTCCTGTAATCCCGAAGAGCAAGGACCTTCATTCCTGCCAGCTCAGAAGGAGTCACGCTGCGCATATCCAACATGATCTGCGCTATACGCTCAGCCCCCTCTCTGCCTTTCAGAGTCAGATAGGACATTCCCTCCTTATAATAGCCATACTCCTCGTAGACCGCATGCATAGCATCGACCAGTGTCATATTCCTGTTCTTATAGAATGCAGCAAGCTCGCATAGCATCATGACTGCCACACAGGCATCCTTATCGCGGGCATAGGTCCCGGCCAGACAGCCATAACTTTCTTCCAGTCCAAAAAGGAAATTTCCCTTTTCCTGCTCCTCGAACCTTAAGATCTGCTCACCGATAAATTTGAATCCGGTAAGCGTCTCATACAGTGCCGCCCCATACTTTTTCGCAATCGGTTTTGCAAGATCCGTCGTCACAATGGTCTCGACGACAGCCGGGTCGGCAGGCATCGTACCGCTTAACGTCCTCTCCCGGAGAATATATTCACAGATCAATGCTCCTGACATATTTCCTGTAAAACTGACATATTTCCCGGTTTCTGAATCTCTTGCGTAAACACCAAGACGATCTGCATCCGGATCCGTCGCAAGGACAATGTCCGCCTGTACACGCTCAGCCAGCTTAAGCGCCAGCTTCCATGCATCCGGTTCCTCCGGATTCGGGTACGGAAGCGTCGGAAAACGCCCGTCCGGCATTTCCTGTTCCGGCACGACATACACCTGTGTAAAGCCCAGTTCTCTGAGAATGCGTCTCACCGGCACATTGCCGGCTCCGTTGAGCGGAGTGTAGACGATCTTTATTTTATCCGCCATTCCCGGGATGATATCCGGATGAATGCTTTGACCCATGACGGCCTTCACATACCGATCATCCAGATCCGGCCCTATGGTATGGTAGAGGCCTTTTTTCTCTGCCTCTTCTCTCCCCATGGTCCTGACAAGGTCAAGTGAAGTCACTTTGGAAACCGCTTCCATAATATTTCTGTCATGGGGAGGTGTGATCTGTCCGCCGTCTTCCCAGTACACTTTATATCCGTTATACTCACTGGGATTGTGACTGGCGGTGATGACGATCCCGGCTATGCAGCCCAGTTCCCTCACTGCGAAAGAAAGTTCCGGCGTCGGTCTGAGCTCCGGGAATCGGTAGGTGCGTATTCCGTTGGCATTCAGACAGAGGGCTGCAGCCTCCGAGAACTCCGAAGACATGATCCTGGAATCAAAGGCAATCGCAACACCCTGATCGGCACCGCCCGACTCATTCACATAGTCCGCCAGTCCCTGTGTGGCCAAACAGACGGTATACACATTCATTCGGTTCGATCCCGCTCCGATCACACCGCGGAGTCCTCCGGTACCAAATGCCAGCTTTCTGTAAAATCTGTCCTCGATCTCTCTCTCATCATTTGCAATTTCCCTGAGCTCTTTTTTTGTCTCCTCGTCGATCAGAGGGTTCGAAAGCCACTCAAAATAAGCCTCCTGCGCTGTATTCAAGCTGTCTCCTCCATTCATCTTTTTCTTAACGGCAGAACAGAGCTATATATAATGACGTTCCCACTCTGACATCACCATATATAGCTCTGCTTACATTCAGTGCAACAGCACTATTCCTGCCGGCAGCCGGACTCGAACCGGCACGAGTGTTACCTCGAGGGATTTTAAGTCCCTTGCGTCTGCCAATTTCGCCATGCCGGCATATAAAAGAAAAACGACTCAGAAGGGACTCGAACCCTCGACCTCCGCCGTGACAGGGCGGCGTACTAACCATCTGTACCACTGAGCCATAAGAAAATCTTTATTTCTGTAAATACTTTCTGCAACTACGGGCTTACGCCCGTGTCGCATAAGTGGATCTTCGGGGACTCGAACCCAGGACCGACCGGTTATGAGCCGGTTGCTCTAACCAACTGAGCTAAAGATCCGTAAATTAAGGTAAATACGTAAAGATGCATACTTTTCAGTATGCATCAGCTCCCCGAGTAGGGCTCGAACCTACAACAACTCGGTTAACAGCCGAGTGCTCTACCATTGAGCTATCGAGGAATACGGAATAAAGAAAACTCAGAAAAAATACTTTTCTGTCTCCTTCCGAACATGACTATGATACCAAAATGTTGCTGTAAACGCAAGGACTTTTTTTGTAAATCAGGGTATTTTGTCCTCCCGGGGTCTTTCCAGTTCATCAAAGACTTTGCGAAGATATACGGAATTTACAGCTGCCGCTCCGCCCCCGCCGAGCAGGAACCACAGAGGGACCACATATAAAAAAGTCTGCGGACTGTAAACAGCCCAGAACAGGGGACCGGTCGTAGTCACAATAAAGGTAAGTGTGTAGGCCAGATGGGATACAGCCAGTCTCCATGCATTATTAAAGTACTCTCCGAGTGTATTCTCGTATCTGGCCATCAGAGGTATGATCCATACCCAGATGCCGGTGATCATCACGAGGATGGCAATATTAACGCCGAAGAGGACCGCATTTGTCTTCTCCCCGCCCATGCTGAGCCTGTACAGATTAAAAAAAGACAGGCTGTAAAGGAAAAAGAAGACAAGCGTGACCGGAAGCGACTGTCTGAAATTCTCCCGGAAAGCCTTAAAGAACCCTCTGGTCAGGCTGCCTTCCTCATCACGTACCATGCGAAGAGTCATGGTGTACAACGCGATCGATGACGCACCGAACGTAATAATCGGCAGAGAGCACAGAAGCCACAGCAGATTCAAAGTGATCACATCGAATACGCGAGACATAAATCTATTGAAAGGGTTATCCGAATCAAAAATCTTTTTTCCCATATTCTCCAAACTCTCCTATAACTCCCCACAGCCCTCAGTCCTCTTTCGGACTTTCTCCCATCAGATACCTGACCGCAGCACCGGCATTTTGCGAATGGCGTGAATTTGCAACGATCCCGCAAAGCATCTCACCTTTGGTAAGGGACATCCCCCGATAGACCGTTCCCTGCGAGATCACGACCCCATAAGGCCGTTCGGCGCCCGCGCCGTTTCCTGCTTCATGGAAGGGATCCTCCGAATAAGAAAGATCCTGCTCCTCATATCCGACCGCCCGGACCACTGCGCCCTCCCACTGTTCAGGGATTCCCCCATCAAGTCCAGCCAGGTCTGCAAATGTTCCTTCTCCCGCAAGCCGCACGAATTCATCACGGGGACAGATGATCAAATCGAGCCTCTCATCGGCAAGCAAAGCAGAAACCTGCATATTCCCGTCACTTCCCGTATCATGACCGTCATCCAGAAGAATCTGATCCTCACTGACTGACAGCAGCTTCGCCAGATCCCGGACTGCGGACGTTTTTTCCTCCTCGCCGAAGAGGTCGCTCATGACAAATACATGCAGAACTCTTTCCGCCGGAAGATGAGTAAAATGCCATCCTATATAGAAGGCAAAAAGCAGCGCGGCCAGAATCACCAGCGTTCTGACCAGATAATAATCGAGAAAATAACGAAAGCGCTCCTTCCCGGTCATATTTTTAAGATTTTCACGGACTGATCTATGTTCATCCAAACCTTGTCACCACGCTTCTTTCAGAGACAATGAGGAACGTATCCTGCGCCGGACGCAGCGGAAATACCGGCATTCCCGACCATTCAGACATAGAAAAAAGGAACCGACCTTCGTCGGTTCCTCAGCGGAGAAGGAGGGATTTGAACCCTCGCGCCGCTATTAACGACATACTCCCTTTCCAGGGGAGCCCCTTCAGCCTCTTGGGTACTTCTCCAAATAAGCTGATGAATCAAGCGATATTAAGTTAGTGCCTTGCGGCACAGCGGAGAAGGTGGGATTCGAACCCACGGCCCCTTGCGGAGTCACTGGTTTTCAAGACCA
>DMAZ01000194.1:0-10633 GCA_003446335.1 Lachnospiraceae bacterium
CATCTTCTTCTGGGTCATCCGAATGGTATTTTCCGGATATGAGCATACAGGAAAGAGTCCGTTCCATCATGTTCTGATCCACGGGCTTGTACGTGATGCTCTCGGACGCAAGATGAGCAAGTCTCTCGGAAACGGTATTGACCCGCTTGAGATCATCGACGAGTACGGTGCTGACGCGCTCAGGCTTACCCTCATGACCGGAAATGCACCGGGCAATGACATGCGCTTCTCCACAGACCAGGTCGTGGCCAGCCGTAATTTTGCCAACAAGATCTGGAATGCGAGCCGTTTTATCATGATGAACCTTCCGGAAGGCGAGATCAGAACACCCGAAAAGGACGAGCTGCTTCCGGCAGACCGCTGGATCCTTTCCAGGATCAATACGGTCGCTAAAGAAGTGACAGAGAACCTCGACCGATATGAACTCGGTATTGCCGCTTCCAAGATCCACGATTTCCTGTGGGATGAGTTCTGCGACTGGTATATTGAAATCGCAAAGCTTCGCTTCTCGAAGAATAAAGATGACGCATCTGCAAATGCCGCCCTCTGGACACTCAGAACAGTTCTCACGGAAGGTCTGAAGCTTCTTCATCCGTATATGCCGTTCGTCACGGAGGAAATCTACTGCACACTTCTTCCGGAGGAGGATACGATCATGACCTCCGCATGGCCGGAGTATCGTGACGACTGGAACTTCCCGGAAGAGGAAGCACAGATCGCAACATTACAGTCTCTTGTCAGAGGTATCAGGAATCTGCGCATGGAGATGAACGTGCCGAACGCGACGAAGACAGATCTCTTCATTGCCGCAAGGGATGATGCAGCAGCCGCGAAATTCACGGCTATGATCGCAGCTCTTCCCGGAATCGAGCGCATGCTCTATGCGAAAGAAATCAGTGTCCGGGCAGGTAAGGAAGGTGTGGCAGAGGATTCCGCAACAGTCGTTCTCTCAGCCGCGACAGCCTATATTCCGCTTGATGAGCTTGTTGACAAGGCAAAGGAGATCGCCCGACTGACAGCTGAGAGCGCGAAGATGGACAAGGAGATTGCCCGTGCGGCTGGTATGCTGGCCAACCCGAATTTTGTGAACAAGGCGCCGGCAGCGAAAGTTCAGGCAGAGCGCGACAAGCTTGAGAAATTTAAGGCGATCAAACAGCAGGTAGAGGAGCAGCTTGCCAGATACAGGTGATCGGAGGTCATAAATTGAAAGATAAAGTCAGGAAGTTTATTACAGGAAGCAGTAAAAAGCCGGTCCGGGAGTTAGATCCCCGGTTACAGAAAATCGTTGATTTCTGTAACCGATATGCGCTGATTCTGCAATTTTTTGTATGCTTCCTGCTTTATTTTGTTATTGAGTGGCTTCACAGAAAATCGTTCGGCCTTACAGTATCCTATCTGGATCAGAGGACGAAAGTTTTTCTTTATAATACAATGCTGATTTATACAACGATGATGCCTGCATTTCTTTTCAGGAGACGTTTTTTCATTCGTTTCCTGATCGGACTTTGCTGGCTTATTCTCGGAATTGCCAATGGCATCGTTCTCGCAGGACGCGTGACACCGCTCACCGGTCCGGATATGAGTACACTTTCGGAAGCGATGGGAGTCGTCACGAAATATGTATCCGGAACGGGCATGATCCTGATCGTAGGCGGACTGGTATGCGCCGGTCTGCTCGTTATCTTCTTTTTCCTGAATGCTCCGATCTACAGGGGAAAGAGGAATTTTAAAATTATTATTCCGGGAATAATTCTAAGCGTACTCGCATTTGCGGGGCTCACAAGGCTCATGCTCGGTATGCGTCAGCTGTCATCGTACTTCGGCAATATCGCGTTTGCTTACCAGGATTACGGATTCCCATACTGTCTCGGCGTAACTTTGTTCCAGACGGGAATCGATGAGCCGGATGATTATTCAGAGGAATTGATCAGCGGAATTATGTCTGAGGTGGGTGACACAGGGAAGACGATTACAGAGAATTATCCCAATATTATTGTTGTTCAGCTGGAATCTTTTTTCGATGATACGGATGTCAAATGGCTGAATTTCTCGGATGATCCTCTTCCCAACTGGCATGAACTGTCAAGCCAGTTCTCCTCCGGTTATTATCAGGTACCCACGGTCGGCGCGGGAACCGTCAATACAGAGTTCGAGACACTGACAGGTATGTCTCTGCGCTATTTCGGACCTGGAGAATATCCTTATAAGGGTGTACTGAAAAAAGAAGCCTGTGAATCGGCTCCGTTCGTGCTTGCCGATCTCGGTTATTCTGCTCATGCGGTGCATAATAATTATGCGACTTTCTACAGCCGGAAGACGGTGTATGCCAATCTGGGCTTTAACGATTTCACATCCAATGAATACATGAGTGAACAGGATCAGGTGAATGAGATCGGCTGGATGAGAGACGAGGTCCTGATACCGTATATCGGGGATGCTCTTGACGCCACGGAGAATCAGGATTTTGTGACTGTCATTTCCGTTCAGGGACACGGCGCATATCCGACGGAGGACGTGATCGAAGAGCCTGCCGTTACGGTGACCGGTGCGGCGACCCCGGAAAAAAACAGTCAGTGGGAGTATTATACGAATCAGATTCACGAGATGGATATATTCGTCAGAGATTTGATCCGTTATATTGATGAGAGAGGAGAGCCGACCGTTATCTTCTTTTACGGCGATCATCTGCCGACGATGGGGCTTAAGGATGATGATCTCAGAAAAAGTACGACGTATCAGACCAGCTATCTGATGTGGGATAATCTCGGTCTTAAACGCAAGAGGAAAGATATCTGCGCCTATCAGGCCATGGCTGAAATTTTCGACCGTGTCGGGATACATGAGGGAACAGTGTTCAACTTCCATCAGAGCATGAAGAATAACGAGCTCTATCTGAATGACCTTCAGACATTGCAGTATGATATACTCTACGGTGAAAAATATGTTTACGGTCAGTCAATGCCATATTCAAAGCGTGTCATGGCTATGGGCGTGAAACCGATCGTTTTGGACTCGATTGAAAAAGTCAACGATGATACCTACTATATTCATGGCAGCAATTTTACCCAGTCAAGCAGACTGACGGTTAACGATGAGTATTTTGAAACTTCTTTCGTATCGGCGGATACGCTGCTCGTGACGGATGTCGAATTGAAAAACGGTGACTGGATCAATGTCGGTCAGCTCAGTAATTCCGGTTCCGGAAAGATTTTGAGCCATACGAACACGCTGGTTTACGGAGTCGGCAGTCTCGGACCGCTGCCGGGAGGCAATAAATGATTAATTACGAAGAAGAACTTAAAAAATTTAAGCCCAGCCTTGACGTTGATGAGGCAGAGGGGGCTATTTACTCCAGAGACCTTACGGATGTCATAGATATTCTTCAGGAGATGCTGAAAGAGACTTCTGTAAATAAGAGGGATTGGGAATGAGATGTATGAACTGCGGGGCAGAGCTGACAGAGTCGGCTTACTGCCCGAACTGCGGATGTGATGTATCCGTGCAGAAACAGGCGATCGTGCTCTCCGGTCTTTATTATAACCAGGGGCTGGAGAAAGCACAGGTCAGAGACCTCAGCGGAGCGATCGATCAGCTCCGCAGAAGCCTGAAATTTAATAAGATGAATATCCCGGCCAGAAACCTTCTCGGACTGGTCTATTTTGAGATGGGTGAAGTTGTCGCCGCTCTCTCCGAGTGGGTCATCTCAAAGAACATTCAGCCGGAGGAGAATATAGCCGTCGAGTATATAGAGAATCTTCAGAAGGACGCCAACAGACTCGATATTATCAACCAGACCATAAAGAAATATAATATTGCTCTGGAAAACTGCAATAAGGGGAATGAAGATGTTGCGATGATCCAGCTCAAGAAGATACTGGCGCAGAATCCCAAGCTTATAAAGGGATACCATCTTCTTTCTCTGCTCTATATAAGGAGCGGCGAGTACGAAAAGGCGAGAAAGCTTCTTAAGAAGGCGATAAAGATCGATAAGACGAACACGACCACTCTGCGTTTTCTCCATGAAATTGACGAGCAGACCGGGCTTATGACGACATTGGAACCGCGTTTTTCCATCTGGTCGGGCAGGGAACAATCCTCGGAGCCGGGGACATTGTCAAGACAGGGAGCCGGAACGATCACTTCCTTTCGGGATACGACCCCGGGATCGACTCTGTTCAGTGTACTTGTCGGCGCATTGGTAAGTGCGCTTGCCATGTGGTTCCTGTTCATACCGGCAAGAACGGATGCCATCATCCAGGAGGCTGACAGGAAAGTTGCGGAGTATGCGGCAAATGCAGCATCCGATTCCGCACAGATCGAGTCAATGAACGCCCAGCTCGTCAATTCTCAGGATACGGTCAATACCGCCTCGGAACAGATCGGAGCGGCAAATGTAAAAGCCGCGTCCTACGAAAACCTCATCACTGCGTTCAATGCCTACAATAACGGCAATATGGAACAGGCGGCAAATGCTCTGACAGCTGTCAATGTTGACATGCTTTCGGTCGAAGCAAAGCAGATCTATGACCTCATAAGAGGCACTGCCAGTACGACGATCTTTTCCGAGTACAGAGACACAGGCATAGAGCTGTACAACGATTATGAATACAGTGATGCAATTTCATACCTTGAGCAGGCGAAGACGATCAATCCGACTGATTATGATGTGCTGAACTATCTGGCGAACGCCTATAAGGCGATCGGTGACTATGAGAATGCAAATATAAACTATCAGACGATCATAGACACGTTCCCGGATACAAGCAGAGCACAGAATGCAGCCGAGAAGATGGAAGAAATCGCCGAAGAGATCCGCTCTGAAGAGGAAGCAGCGGCAGCAGCGGCGCAGGCCCAGGCGGAAGCGGAAGCGGCGGCAGCAGCGGCACAGGCCCAGGCGGAGTCGGAAGCTGCGGCAGCGGCAGCAGCGGCGCAGGCCCAGGCGGAGGCAGAGGCGGCGGCAGCAGCCCAGGCGGAGGCCGCGGCGCAGGCCCAGGCAGAAGCGGAAGCAGCTGCAGCAGCGGCGGCGGCAGCAGCAGCGGAAGCGGGCGGAGGTGAATAACATCTGACGCAGGATTCTTGATACTATGACCACAAGGAGATCATATGTCCGGTTTACTCTATATTGATAAAATCGAAGCAGCGATTGGGACAGCCCATGTTCTCCGCGAAGAGAGCATGGGAAAACATACGACATTCAGGATCGGCGGTCCTGCGGATTGTGTACTCCTCCCGCAAAGTGCCGGGGAGCTTGCAGCGGTCCTGAAAATCTGCAGAGAGGAGAATGTTCCCTATTTTATTCTCGGGAACGGAAGCAACCTTCTGGTATCTGACGAGGGATACAGAGGGGCGGTCATTCAGATTTACAGAAACATGAATGAGATCGAAGTGAAGGGCTGCGAGATCACAGCCGGGGCGGGAGCTCTCCTTTCCCAGATCGCGGCCAGAGCAGTCGGAGAAGATCTTACCGGATTTGAATTCGCATCGGGAATTCCCGGTACACTCGGCGGCGCATGCGTGATGAATGCCGGTGCTTACGGCGGGGAGATGAAAGACGTTCTGAAGAGTGTCACCGCTATGAGCTCGGACGGAGAAATCCGCGTCTTTTCCGTGCAGGAACTGGATCTTGGCTATCGACATTCCGCACTGATGGACGGAGGATATATTGTGCTGGCAGCGACACTGCAGCTGGATCACGGGGATCCGGAAAAGATCAGAGCCCTGACAGAGGAACTGAGATCGCGCAGAACATCGAAACAGCCGCTGGATCTCCCGAGTGCGGGAAGTACTTTCAAACGGCCGGAAGGTTATTTTGCCGGTAAGCTGATCCAGGATGCCGGTCTGAGAGGATTCGGTATCGGCGGAGCGCAGGTCTCCGAAAAGCACTGCGGCTTTGTAGTGAATACGGGAAGCGCGACAGCCGGGGATGTTTATCGACTGATTCGGTACATTCAGGCAGAAGTAAAGAAACAGTTCGGAGTGGAACTTCAGCCGGAAATTAAATTTCTCGGCGAGATCAAATAGACAGACCGTATAGATCAGAGGGAACTTGCATGAAATTTGTGATTGTGACAGGAATGTCCGGAGCCGGAAAAAGTACAGCGCTCAAGTTTCTTGAAGACTATGAATATTTTTGTGTGGATAATCTCCCGATCACGCTTATAGAGCCATTTGCTCAGATTTCTGTTGACGGCAAGTCATCCGACATCAATAAGATCGCGATCGGAATCGATATTCGCAGCGGAAAGAAGCTGGATATGCTGGAAAGCGTGCTGGATAATCTTTCGGCAATGGGTATTCGCTATAAGATCCTTTTTCTGGATTCTTCCGATGAGGTACTTGTCAAGAGATACAAGGAGACCAGGAGAAATCATCCCCTTGCGGGCGTGAACGGAAGACTGGAAGACGGAATCAGGCTCGAACGTGAAAAGATGACGTTCATACGCAAGCATGCGGACTATATTATTGATACCAGCCAGCTTCTTGTACGTGAGTTGAGAGGCGAGATCAGACGCATATTTGTAGAAGAAAACACCTATAAGAACCTCTATATCACGGTCATGTCCTTCGGGTTCAAGTACGGCATACCGACCGATGCGGATCTGGTCTTCGATGTGCGTTTCCTTCCGAACCCTTATTATGATCCGGAGCTGAGGATCCTCACAGGTCTCGATGAGCCGGTAGCCCGGTTCATCCGGAAAAATCCGGAATGTGATATTTTCCTGGATAAACTGGAAGATATGCTGGGATTTCTGGTTCCGTATTATATTCAGGAGGGGAAAAATCAGCTGGTCGTTGCGGTAGGATGCACCGGAGGAAGACATCGTTCGGTCATGCTCGCTGACGGCATTTACCGGCGTCTTATAAAGAATTCCGAATACGGTGTTCGAATTGAGCACAGAGATATGCAGAAAGACCTTGTGAAGAAACAGAAAGATTATGAGGTACAGTAAATGTCTTTTTCCAGTGAGGTGAAGGATGAACTGGCCGGTGTCTATCCGAAAGCCCGGCACTGCAAGATAGCCGAGCTTGCGGGAATCATGGGAATCTGTGAAGGAGAAGGCGATATTCTGTACCTTCAGTCTGAGAACGACGCACTTCAAAGAAAGTTCTTTACATTACTTCTAAAAGCATTTAATATAGATAAAGGTCTGTTTCCGACTGTAGCAGGCGGCGGACACAGACAATCCTACCGAATGGTCCTGGATGATATAAAGAAGGTTCGGGATGTCCGATCAGCAGTCAGGCATCCGATGGTCCTTTCCATGGAATGCTGCAGAAGATCTTTTCTGCGGGGCGCGTTCCTCGCGGGCGGTTCAATCAGTGATCCTGAGAAATATTACCATTTTGAGATCGTTTGTGATAATGCGGATTTTGCGGAGACAGTACAGAAAGTCATCAATAGCTTCGGCCTGGAGTCGAAGACCGTCATGCGAAAGAACACGTATGTCGTTTATCTTAAGGAAGGCGAACAGATCGTCCAGATCCTCGGAGAGATGGGAGCCGGACATTCCCTCATGAAACTGGTCAATGTCAGGATCTGGAGGGAAATGAGAGGAAACGTCAACAGAAGAGTGAACTGCGAAACAGCGAACCTGAACCGTACAGCAGTCACTGCAGTCAGACAGATCGAAGACATTCTTTTTATCGAAGAGAATCTTGGTTTCGGTAAACTTACACCGCCGCTCAGGCAGATGGCGGAGGTGCGGCTCCAGCTTCCGGAAGCTTCGCTTAAGGAACTCGGAGAAAATATGAATCCCAAATTGGGAAAGTCGGGGGTCAATCACCGGCTGCGCAAGCTCAGTGAGATTGCGGATGAACTGAGAGAAGAGAAGATCGGAGAGGACGGTCTTCAGAGCCTGGAGGAAAAGTAAATGAAAAAGAAAGAAATCACCATTCAGCTTGACAGCGGACTCGATACAAGACCGGTCGCTCTGCTTGTTCAGGTAGCAAGCCAGTTTCGTAGTGATATCCATCTCGAGTCAGGCAACACAAGGGTCAACGCCAAAAGCATCATGGGAATGATGACGCTGGGACTTGTGACAGGCGAAGAAGTCACTGTTACCGCAAACGGTGAGGACGAGCAGCAGGCGATGGAGGAGATTGAAGCTTATCTGACGAAGAAAAGCTGAACACAGGGGCTTAAGAAAAAAATAATTCGGGTGACGCTATACGCGCCACCCTTTATTTTTTCTGTCCGTCTTTAATTGTTATCTCCCTGACGCGGGAAAATCAGATACCGGTATCTTCCCCGTTCACCCGAAACCAGCAGCGGTAAGACATGCGAAAGCCTAGACTCCTGTAGAGTGTTTTTGCAGGGAGATTGGAGCTGACGACCTGCAGATAAGAATGAAGAGCCCCTTTTTTATGACCCTCATAAAGCAGCCGGCTGACGATGAATCGGGCAATTCCCTTTTTCCGGTAATCTTCACGTACATGGATCGCATAGATCCCTATGTAGTCTCGGTCCAGAATTCCCAGTCCGGTAGCGATGACCTCTCCCGCGGAATTTTCCACATAAATCGCAAGCTCATCTTTTGGGATCGCTGCATACATAGATGGAACAATTTTGAGATGGGTTGGATTCACCGTATTTTTCAACGTGAAAAGACCGTTTATCCAGCGATCGTCCGTGCGCGGCAGGATCCGGAAGCGCAGCATCGGATCGGCAGGCTGTACGATATCCGGAAGTGTCCAGGGATTCAGATCGGCGGTCATAACAAAGATGTCGTGCTCTATATGGTAACCGCGTTCCTCCAGCAATCCGTCCAGAGAAGGATCGGTAACAGGATTGATCTTGAAAATGCAGGGCGTTCTCCATCTGGAATACATACGCTCGCAATATTCGATTTTTTCTTTCAGAGGAAGAATGGAAGCGCCGATCTGTTCAACGCAGTTGGTCCTGTGCGTATAAAGATAAGAAAAACGAAGGATCCAGCCGTCATATACTTCCATCTGATGGGACGGCCATGCGTTCAGTGAGAGGTCTTCTATCTTTTTAATATCAATATCCATGTGTGAATTATAGCTTATGAAAATCAGGAAAGCAATTCATGGCGCTACAATATTGAAAAAAGGATGTACATATTAAAAATAAAATGGTAAAATAATGCAAACTGTGAGCATTTTACGTGGAAGGAGTGTAGTGACATTATGTCGAGGTTCCTGAAGTTTATTGTCAATACTTTTCTGGTCGTTGCCATTCTTACGGCAGCGGCTATACTGGTTCCGCCGCTTCTCGGTGTGAATACAACAATCGTAGATACGGCAGCTATGGATACGAACCTTCCTCTCGGATCGGTAACATATTCGGTCAATGTCCCGGTCACAAAACTGCAGGTCGGTGACGAGGTGCTTAAGGAGAACGGTACTTCAACGTATGCATATATAATAGAAGAAGGAGATGTGGGGACGGGAAAGTTCAAGGTCGCCAGTGCGGTCGACCGTGATTCTGTTACGGAGATCACACTCAGAAATACAGTATCGCTGGTCAGGCTCAGCATCCCCTATATCGGATATGTCGTTGTCGCCATGCAGACGATGGAAGGAATTATTATCATCGTTCTTGTAGTCCTTTTCATCATTATCCTTTTCGTTCTTTCTGAACTGTGGAAAGTAAAGGATGACGACGATGACGATACGGATGCAGACAGCTTTCTGCCGGATGATGTTCCGAAAACGGAGGAAGATGAAGCCCTGAACGCGGAGCTGGCATCCGAATCGAATTTCAATGAAATTGATCCGGGACCGCAGACGGATGAAGAAATCAACATATTTGATCAGCCTCAGACAGATGCGGAGCCGGCAGGACCATCCGGGATCTTCGGAGGTGAAGCACCGGCACCGGTCGTTCAGGAATTGTTCGGCGAATCGGCGGGTGAATCACAGCAGCCTGAAGAAATCTTCCGTCCTGAAGCTGAACAGTTTGTTGAAGAAGGGCTGCCGCAGGAAAGAATACAGAATGCGGACATCTATGAGGAACCGTCAGAGGAAGCGGCCGCCGTGGAAATACCTGCCGTGGAGACTCTTTCTGAAGTACCTGCAGAGCCGGCTGTATGGGGTCAGATACCGGAAGGAATACTGGACGCTGAAAACGACGGAGAGACGGTCCTCACAGACCATGTCGATAAGGAGGAGGTTCAGGAGGAGATCGTTCCCGGATATGAGGAAGAGAGAGCCGAGTTCCTCGAGCCGAATCAGTTCGTTGCAGTTGACCGTCTGACGCTGGAGGAGATTTTGGAGCAGGCAAGAAAGAACGGCGGAGAGCCGGAAGTCAATCGAGATGACATATCCGGTGTCAACATTGTAGATTACAGCAAGCTGATCTGAA
The DNA here is from genome assembly GCA_003446335.1 of Lachnospiraceae bacterium. The sequence goes on from DMAZ01000194.1 coordinate 10,328, forward strand.
GATAATATCCCGAAAAACAGAAAAATAAAAATAAAAAACCTCTTGCATTTGCAGGAGGTTTTTGTTATTATAGTCCGTGCTGTGACATGATAGCGATGAAGCGTGAAGTTGCTGCACATACGTTGCAGGTTCTCCGTGGAGCGAATGTCATGTAAGGATACTGGCGACAAGTCACTGTGCAATGTCCGTCGATGAGACGGAAACAATCGTGTGCGTAGATACTCAGTAGTATGAAACGCACGGGAACGTGTACAGTCACCGCTTGTCGTACTATAAAAAGTGCGAAAAGGAGGCGACTTTTTTTAT
>DMAZ01000194.1:10682-10883 GCA_003446335.1 Lachnospiraceae bacterium
CTTTTTTTATGGCAAGTCAGGTTATGAGAATCACTCTCAAGGCGTACGATCACAAACTCGTAGATGCATCGGCGGCGAAAATCATTGATACTGTAAAGAAGAGCGGAGCAACAGTCAGCGGACCGGTCCCGCTTCCGACGAAGAAGGAAGTAGTTACTATCCTTCGCGCGGTACACAAGTATAAGGATTCCCGCGAACAGT
>DMAZ01000216.1 GCA_003446335.1 Lachnospiraceae bacterium
ACACCATATTATGCGCAGCTCCTTCGCTGTACTTTGTTAGATCGATGCTACCAGTTGAAAAGAGCATGCAGATCATTCACAATACTTCTTTTCTCCTGCAGGCATCAGTGCCATATGCGGCGTTTAAGAAACATCCATGCTATACTCCCCGCAGATGCAAGGAAGAACATGGCCGGCAGCGCGGCATTCGTCGTATCGCCGGTCTTTACCGGACCACTCTTCGATGTGACCGTTTCCGATGTTCCCTTGCTTCCGCCTGATGTCACAGTGCCCGGTGTCGTAGTAGTGGTATTCTTCTGGCCTTCTATCTTGACCTTTACTTCCTGGACACTGATATTGATCGTCTGGTCCTTATCTTTCAGGTCTTCATGGACAGCAATCGGAGTCTGGCTGCCTTCAAGATAAGCTCTCTCAAATACGACATAATCACCTTTCAGTCCCGTCGCATCGAAGTTCAGTTCCACCTCTGCGGTATCATCCTCGCTTCTGACAGCCACATTCTTGGATCCTCTGACTTCATTTCCACCGACCATCAGTACCTTCCCTGATCCTGCATCTACCAGGACTGCCTCAAGTCTCAGTTTCGTGCCGACCTCGAAATTCTTCATCGCAACTGTGTCTTTAACAACCGCTCCGGATGTTGCAGGGATACTCTTGTCACCGTCTTTCCCGTCAGCGGCAATTGTGCGGATCTGCGGGATTCTTACGGTCTGCTCTTCATCGTTTATGTCTACATGGACTGCTATCTGCCGTTTGCCTTCATACATATACTCAAAAGCGACTACGGATTTTCCTGCAAGCGCCGACGTATCTACTTCGAATATCAGATCAACGGTTCCGGAACTCTTATCAGGCTGGAAAGTCTTTTCTGCCGTGATCTTATTCCCCTTGTAGCCGAAAGGCTTTCCGGTCTCCTTATCCATAAGGGTTCCTTTTACAGTGTATTCCTTCCCCGGTGTCAGGTTCTTATAGGAGACAATGTCCGTGAATTTCATGAGTCCGCCGGCAGGTGCCATATGATTCTTTGTTTCATTGCAGGTGAAGCTGGTGCTGATTTCGGGAATGAATACCGTCTGAGCCTCATCATTGATATCTGCATGAATAGCGACTTCTTTTCCATTTCTCCAAAGGATCTCAAATGCAACCAACGTCTTTCCTGCCAGCCCTGTTGCATCAATTTTAAATATCAGCTGGACTGTTCCATCCGGCTTATCCGGTGTAAAACCTGTTGTTGCTTTGACAAATGAATCCCCGTTCTTTATCTCTTTCCCGGTCTCCTTATCGATCAGAGCACCGTCAAGGTCATATGCTTTTCCCGGAATCAGGTTGCTGTATGTAACTGTATCTGTCAGGTAGAGCGTTTTGGACGCCAGTACAGTATGAGAACTGCAATCCTTAGCTGTGAGCACTGTACCAATCTTCGGATAGTGGATTGTCTGGTCTTCGTCATTGATGTCTGCATGGGATGCGACCTCTCTTCCCTCATTAAGAAGCGATTCAAAAGCAACGACACTTCTTCCGGCAAGAGCCGTTGCATCAAACGTGAATACGATCTGAACGGATCCGTCCGCTTTTTTCGCAGTGAACTCTTTTTCAGCAGTTACCGGCTTGTCTCTGTCTGTGATTACTTCACCTGTCTCTTTATCAACGAGTTTTCCCTTTACCGTGTATTTCTTTCCTGCAATAAGCCCGGAATACTTGACAGTATCTATATGTGTGACCTTTTCAGTTGCGTATGCATAATGGTCTTCGGTCTGCTTATCCACCAGTGTGGTCGCGATTGCAGGGAAACTTACTGTCTGTCCTTCGTCATTGATATCTTCATGGACTGCTACAGGTTCCGTTTCCTCTGTTCCATCCTCTTTCACCCGGAATGCCTTTTCAAATACGACCACATGCTTTCCTGCAAGCGTATCTCCGTCCACATGGAAATCAAGATTCACAGATCCGGTTTCTTCCTTCACCTCAAATGCAGCACTGGAAGTATATACCTTCCCATGAGCATCCTTGCATGCTTTCCCTGATGCCTTATCCATCAGAGTCCCTTTCATGACATATCTGCCTTCCGGGAATGCTTTATATTCCACATGATCGCTGATAACCTGCGCTCCTTCTGACGGGACCTCTTTGAAACCGGTCTCCTTGTCTGTTGCAGTTGTAGCGATAGAAGGCACATAGACTGTCTGGTCCTCATCGTTAATATCCGTATGAGTCATGATTTCCACGCCTGTAATGCTGACTTTCTCAAATGCAACCATCACAGTCCCGCCAAGTTTTACGCCTGAGAATGTAAAAAGGATCTCTACACTTCCGTTTTTGGTATCAGGAGTGAACCTCTTTGTTGCCCTGACTTCATTTCCTTTGTCGTCAAGGACCGCTTTCCCCGTTTTCTTATCCATCAGGGTTCCGGTGGCGAGATATTCCTTTCCCGGAAGAAGATTCTCATACACAAGAATGTCCCTGACCCGGATATTTTCCGAGGGCAATACCATATTAGTCGCAGTCACTTCATCAGACGCCTGTGTCTCCGCTTTAGGGAATACAATGGTCTGGTCTTCATCACAAAGATCTTCGTGCTTTCCGATTTCAATGCCGTCCTCATCATACAGGTACTCAAAGACGACAACGCTGTGTCCCGCAAGTGCAGTTGCATCGAAAACGATCGGAATGCTGACCGTTCCGTCACAATTATCTTTATTGACCTTCAGTTCGGACTCTACAGTAACGTCTTTTCCGTTTTTGTCTTTCACTGCTTTTCCGGTATCCTTATCCATCAGGACTGTCTTAAATTTATAGGTCCTTCCGGATATCAGCCCCTTATAAGTGACCGTATCCGTGATTTCGGTCTTCTCTTCTGCAAGCGCGATGTGTTCTCCCGCATCAGTCTTTGACTTGTCATTCTTTGCTGTTGTCGAAAGATCGATCCGGATAACCTTGTCAGTCAGCTTTAATTCTACTGTCTTCGTGGTTTCAAGCTTTACGGTATGCACGGCTGTATCAAGCATGTAGCCGGGTGCGGCTTTTGTCTCCTTCACATAGTAAGTTCCATAGTAGAGGCTGAGTACATTGCTCTTGCCATCGTCACCGACAGTGAGGACTCCGGCAGTCTCCGTGCATTCTTTATCTTTATAGACGGTATACTCCGTGCCTTTGACAGGAAGCGTGCTGCCCTCTGCGGATGTCTTGAGGATCGAGACAGAACCTTTCTCCGGAGTATCTTCAGAATTTACAACTGCTGTCATTCCTTCCAGTACCGTGAGTGTATAAATCCTGTCATTCAGCTTATAATTCTCCGGTGCTGTAATCTCCTTCACATAATAATTCCCCACTTGAAGTTCATACTCTTTCGTTTCACCTTTCACATCCGTTGTCAGTTCCGTGATCTTCTTCGTGCAATCCTTGTCCGAGTAAATTCCGTAGACGGCTCCCGCAAGGCTGTAACTGCTGTTTCCGAAAACCGACTCATCCGATGATTTCTTCACGATCCGGCCTTTTCCAAGGCTCGGCGTTGGAGTCGGTGTCGGGGTAGACGTCGGTTTCGGCGTTGGTGTGGCAGTCGGCTTTGGTGTCGGCGTAGCTGTCGGTTTCGGCGTTGGCGTTGAAGTGGGTTTCGGTGTCGGTGTGGAAGTCGGCTTCGGTGTCGGTGTTACCGTCGGAGCCGGTTTCTTTTTCACATTTATGTACACGAGCTTCTGTGTATCTCCGTTCACCAGTGCATATGCCTCATCTATGACATAATTGGAAGCATTCGCTGATGCATAAGCTTTCGCTGCGTCATACACTCCGGTGAGTCCCGCCAGACCAAGCCAGTGATAATTGTTAACTGAGGCGGCATTATCACCTACTGCCATTGCCCATACTGCACGCTGCGTAAGTCCCCTGGCGACATCGGTCTCTATCCCGGCTTCATAGAAGAAATAATTCTGCATAAGGCCTGTGCGTATTACTTCCGCCTCTGTGACGACATGTCCCTGAAGAGAAGCTCCGACCAGGTTCTGTCTTGTATGAGGCCCTGCTTCAAAATGCATATCGACCTCACCGCAGTAAACGATACGGTCTTGGGCGGAATTTCCGGTTGTCTGGTAGCAGTGGTTGACATATGCTGCACCGAATCCTCCTGAAATACATCCAACAGTCGGATCGATGCTGGCACCGGATGCCCCGACAATCACCTCTTCCTGATCTGTTTTTTCGTCTATCAGGATATCTGCCGCCGTGCTGATATCGGACCGGTTCGAAGATGGAATTTTTCCCGAAACATCTCTCTCTGTTTCCCTGATTTCAGAGATTTCCTCGTCTTCTGCTTTCTTCTTCCCTTCGTCCTTGTCATCAACGGGATCTGTTTTTTTCTGTGAGCCCGGAGCTTCTCCGGGATCACTGTCTTCTTCATCGTCTTTTGTCTTTTCCCCGGAAGAACTGTCTCCTTTCATTTCTTCGGGAACTTCCTCTGGTCCGTCTTTCCCACTGAACGCTTCCGGAACAGTAACGCCTGAATCTCCCGTCAGGGAATGACTATCGGATACAGAACTCTCATCCGAAGGAAGACCATGACTGCCCGGAATATCTTTCACATATATATTCCTGCTGGCCCTGTATGTCGGATGACCGCTCGGCAGATCAACATGGTACAGAGCCCTGTATCGGTCTTCATGGTCAGTAGTGAAATCCATTCCTTCAGCATTCTTCGCCTCATCAAATACGATTTTTACTTTTGATAAATCGGGAATAACAAAACCTGAAAGGTCAAGGCTGATATTGTACTCGCTCCCTACCGGTACATCGTAATCATTTGCAATTACCATTTCATCCTCATCAAGTTTGCTGATTACCTCAGAGAGTTCCGGATACCCATGCCGGGCATCTGCCGCTGACGCAGAGAACGATGCTGCCCCGCATGTCGAAAGGACTGTCACTGCCGCCATAAAACCGGAAAAAAGACGCTTTGCTATTGATTTTCTCATCCATAAACTCCTTATCTTGCTTAACTCATTTACAGTTATAAAAACGGACGGTCCGAAGACCGCCCGATTATGCCCATTTTGCCGGATTGAACCGGCTGTTATATCTATCTTTGACAAAAGTACATTCAAGTCATTATTTGATATATTTGCAAGTTTCTGTAACTACATCGCACTCTGACATTAGGATTCTTTCGTATCTTCATCGCATGCTGAGTAATTACTGTTTTCCATATATTGTTTTACTTCTTCTCTTCCTTTTGCGGAAATTCCATTGTGAACCGGACATACCCTTTCTCCGGCACATCCATCACAATATCTGCAGTATAGGTTTTTCCGTTCCTCTTTGACACCAGCCCTTCATATCGGCACCGTCCATTTGCCAGGAATTCCCTTGCTGCTCTTTCGTCAAGGTCTGCCCCGACCGTATCAAAATACCGGTTCCTCTTCCAGAGAGCGAAATCGCATTCCCTGTTCGAGCAGTAGAAGTTCATTTTCCCCTCATAGACCGGCTTTCCGCACTTCGGACACTTTCCGATGTTTTTCCTGTTTCTGCCGGTGAAGCCGGGATCCTCCGGCTGCATTCCATCATAGCAGCTGACGAGCATGCTCACCATAATCTCAATCCTTTCGATGAAATCCTCTCCTTTTCCCTTTCCCTGAGCAATGTGCGCCAGTTCCATTTCCCATTCTGCCGTCATCTTCGCGGAAGTAAGTTCCTCCGGAAGGATCGTGATTAGTGAAATGCCATCCTGCGTCGGAATGAGGTATTTCCTTTCCCTTCTGACAAAACCGGATTTTATGATCTTCTCTATGATTGCAGCTCTGGTAGCAGGTGTTCCGATACCTTTCTTTTCGGTTTCCTCCGTGATATCTTCGTTGCCGGCTCTTTCCATGGCTGCAAGGAGTGTGTCCTCCGTGTACCGTTTCGGCGGCTGTGTGAACTGTTCACTCACGACCGCATCGACCCGTTCATACTCCATCTTCGGGATACCATTTTCTCCATGATTACTGCCTTCCGGCTCCTTATCCGTTTCTTTACGAATGCCGAAATATTTTCTGATCTTTTCCTCAACAAATCTGAACCCTTCCTGTGTTACGGTCTTCCCTTTTGTAAGGAATTCATATCCTTCACAGATCACTTTAGAGCTTGTCACGACATAGATATGATCCGCCATCGTTGCTGCAAGGAGTTTCCCTGCAACCATAACAAGTACCCGCTGTTCATCCTGCGAAAGCTTACGATAAGCTTCACGGCTTATTTCCGAAGTCGGGATGATTGCATGGTGATCACCTACTTTCCGGTTATCCATTACTCTCCGAATGTTCGGTCTGTAATTGATCTCTCTCGCAAATTCCATCTCCTCGAGAATCCTGCCGATGACCATCCCGGCTGTATCTTCCATATCTTCTGTCAGATAATTGCTGTCCGTTCTTGGATATGTCGCCAGTTTTTTCTCGTACAGGCTCTGGGCACAGGCAAGTGTCCTCTCGGCTGTCATGCCGAAAACACGGTTACACTCCCTCTGGAGTGTTGTCAGGTCATAGAGCTTCGGTGCTTTTACCACCTCCCTTTTCTGTTTACTATCTCCGATCCTGCATCCTTTGTCCTGGCAGGCAAGAGCAATCCTGTCAGCCTCGGCTTTATCGGTAATATGCCCGCTTACCGCGTCAAGACCATCAGCTTTCAGGTGCACAATGAAGTATTTTTCTTTCCGAAACCCGGAAACTGCGGCATCCCTTGCAACAATCATGGCAAGTGCAGGAGTCTGGACCCTTCCGATTCTCAGCGTCTTCTTGTAAAGGACAGAAAAAAGACGGCTCATGTTGATGCCTACCAGCCAGTCAGCTTTTTCACGGCTGAGCGCTGAGTCATAGAGAGCATCAAATTCATGACCGTCCCGTAAGTTTTCCATCCCTTTTTTGATAGCACTTTCTTCAAGAGAAGATATCCAGAGCCGCTTCACCGGCTTCCTGCATCCGGCCTGTTCGTAAACAAGCCGGAAGATGAGTTCTCCTTCCCTCGCTGCGTCAGTCGCACACACGATACTGTCCGCACTGTTCATCAGTTTCTTTACTATATTGAACTGCCTCATTGTTCCGGGAAGTGCCTCATGCTTCCACGTATTCGGCAGGATCGGCAGATCTTCATATGTCCATTTCGCATACTTTTCATTGTATGCGGAAGCGTCCGACAGGCCGACAAGATGTCCGATACACCAGGTGACCTGATAACCGCCTCCTTCCAAGTAACCGTCATGTTTACGGTCAGCCCCGACCACCCCGGCGATCGTGACCCCTACCGACGGCTTTTCTGCGACTATTAATGTAAATCCCATTTATTCTTCTTCCTCCATCGTCTCTGTTTCCGGCGGCTCTTCATCTTCCCTCTCATACTCAGCCGCTTCATCTTCTTCGTCATCATCGTCGTCGTACATGTCCTCCTGCTTCGGCTTGTAGACCTTAAAGTAATAGGCTGCTCCACCCACACCTGCTATCAAAAGTGCCAGGAGGATATTTTTGACCAGCGGATTCCTCTTTTCCGGCATTTCCGGTTCCTCCGGTTTTTCCGTTACAGCTTTCGTTGGTTTCGGCGTGACGCTTGCTTTCTTTTCCGGCTCCGCACGAACAGTTCCCGCATCCGGCAGTGTCACGGTATCCGGCAGATTGAAGTTCAGCAGATCCTGCTCACTCACTTCCGTCAGAAGGTACACGTTGTCGGAAGACTGGTCATTATCGATGATAAGATAGAACGTCTTGCCGCTCTTAGTCTGTATCGTATAGAATCCCTTGCTCCCATTCTGCGCTGTCTGGGTCACATTGGTGACTTCCTCTCCTGATGCTTCCACAGCTTTTGCTGCAGTACCCGACCGGTCAATTACCGTTCCGGTAGCTTCTGTAGGTTTGGTCGCCTCAGCTGTCTGCGGTAGTGGGGATGACACACCGCCCTCAGATGGATTTGACGCTGTACTTGTTCCGGTATTTCCAGCGGTCGTTCCTCTTACGGTTGTCGATGCAGAAGCACCCGTGCTTCCGGCTGTAGTACCCGTACTTCCTGTCCTTGTACCTGCCGATGTATTTCCCGAAGCCCCCTGTGCAGTCACTCCGGATGAGGAACTTCCTCCGGACGGCCAGTTGTAATAAGGGTTGTCCATAACATAACGTTCCGACACATTCCCTGCCTCATCCGTTGCCGTGAACACAAACTGCTCTGTCGAAAAATCGCTCTGCGTCAGCTGAATAAGAAGACCGTCCTCCGTGAAAGTCGTGTAATCCTCTCCATTTACCGTAATCTTCTGAATTCCTGATTCTGAATCTCTTGCAACGACTGTGATGACACTTCCCGAAAGACTTGCGTCCACAGTCGGCTTAGTAGTATCCGCTCTGGCGGTTCCTCTGCTGACAGATTCATCTTTACCGGTGATCTCAATAAGCTCTTCCGGCAGGCTTTCCTCAGCAGCTTCGGATGCAACGCAACTATCTGAAGCATATGCATACTCGCCGGGACAGCTGGTCAGCAGTGTGCTGCAGAGTGTCGTAAGAAGTACCGACGCTTTGACCCGTTTCAGGATTGCCGCCCTTTTCTCAGACCATTTCTTCTCCATTGATATCTGCGGACTCTCCATCCCAACCGGTCTCAATCTGATCTTCCTGTTCTTCTTTTTTCTCTCCGTCCTGTGAGACGGCTCCATTATCTTCATCATTTTTCCGGATATCCTCCTCATCTGTTTTATCCAAAATTACTTCCATCGGCATTCTCCCCTTGCGGATCTCGCGCAGTTCTGCAATCGAAATATTCATTTCTCTGACGATGCGGACATACTCGGCATTTTCCGACTCGATCAGCACCACCTCACACCTCTTCAAATGTTTCTCTGCCGCATCCAGCTTCGCGCGTAGAGCCTCAGCCTTTTCCTTTGCCTTTTCAAAATTCTCTCTTGCTTTTTCTACCGCTACGGTTTTCAATTTCACCACCTCCAACACGACAAAGGGACAGCCGCTGTGGCTGCCCCAAAATATAATCACCATCTCCCGAATCCGTAGAAGTGGCTGATCCAATATGGTGTATAGATCGAAGCCACCTGATTTGGATGACCGGAATGGACCATCTGCCCGTTCCCGAGATAGATCCCGATATGAGAAACCGGTCCTTCGGAATCATATGTCCCCGTAAAAAAGATCAGATCTCCCGGCATCGCCTCGGCTTCACTGATCGGAGTACAGATATCGTACAATTCCTGCGCTGTAAGCCGTCCGGTATTTCTCGCTCCCGAATGGACCAGGCACCAGCTCACAAATCCGGAACAGTCAAAGCCGCTCGGATCATAACCGCCCCATACATAAGGCGTCCCGAGATGGCTGAGTGCTTCAGATAGCAGAGCGCCGACCGCACCGGAACTGTTTACCGGAATGTCCGGATAGGCCGCTTCACCGGCTTCAAAATAAAATACCGGATTCATCCGCTCACCGTGATAGAGAAGCTCAAGATGCAGGTGACTGTCCATGAAATAGTCTGAACCTGCTGTTCCTATGACATCACCGATGGCAACAGGTGAACCGGCTGATACAGCGACAGACTCCAGATTGGCATACCTCACTTCATATCCGTGGGAATCCGTCAGAAAGACATAATTACCGTAGCTGTCATTCCAGCCGGCCTCACTGACGGTTCCATCAAGGCCGGACAAAACTTCCGTGCCGGAAAATGTGAAAATATCTATCCCGTTATGGTTCTCTACGTTTCCCGACACGGGGTCAACCCTATATCCGTAATATGCCGTCACCCTGTTGAACCACTTGAAATCAACCGGTTTCCCGAACATCTGGAGATTTCCCCGGACCTCGTTATAGTCATCAAAATACGACTTTTGTTCATCCGTGAGCCGCTGTTCACAAAGCGCCTTAAGCCCGTTATTCGTAAGCGTGACATTGAAAGCATCGACCTGCCTTACTCTGGTCACTTCCACTTCCGTGCCGTTATCGTCTGCAAGGTAAGCGTCCCAGGTCTGGTGTCCATGTGCCTCCGCCACATCGTGATCATCGTAATACACATCAAAATTAACGCCGTAACGGTTAAGCGGACCGGTATCTTCTACCACATACTCCGTACCGTTCATGATTACCCTTGTCCCCATCGGCACAAGAGGATCACGTGAATCGACCGCAATTGTATGCTCCGCAGTCGGCATGACTCCGCTGGCTGTCGGCCCTCCTGCATAAGAACCGCAGCAAGCAGCGCAGTTGCAATAACCGCTTGTAACCACAGGGCCCAGAGATTCACCGACTCTTACAGTCACGGTTTCTCTCACAGTCTCGTTCACCGCCTCGGTCTCGAGATGATATTGTTCGGCAAATAGCTGCTCAAGTTCTCCCTTTACCTGGTCAAATTTAAAAACTTCATACTTTGCCGACAGGTAACTGATCAGGATAAACGGATCATGCTGAATCGGGGCTATGTTATAGCGGTATTCCTCATGGCCTGCGTTATCCCTTCGCATCCTGTCAATTTCCTCCTGAAGTTCTGCTTCCATCTGTGTATAGTAGAGTTCTGCGGCAAATATCTCCTGATCGTCTGACAGATAACTCGTACCGGCATAGGTGATAATATTCTGCCCGAATGTCGCTCCGCAGCTTGAAACAGCCGTAGCCAGCAGCATCACGACGAGAAAAAAAGCCCCTATTCCAAGAAATACCTTTCGGTTCTCCTTAAAGAAGTCTGTTACTTTACCGCCGATCTTCTTAATATAATCAATCGTTCCGGCGGCTGCCGTGCCGGTCTCCTCCATACGTTTTGCTTTAGCATAATCCCGTTTGATCTGCTGTTTCTGTAGAAAACGGGAACGGAAGCCTTCTTTCCTGACTTCCGAATCCATCACTTTCTGCTCACGGATTGATTTGTCTGTTATCTTCCCGGCTCTCTTTCCGCTTCCTGAAACGAGCATTTTTTCTGCGACATCCTGTGTTCCTGCCGCGGCGCGAACTGCAGCGTTGTCATCGGAATCCTCTTCTGCTTTATATCGAAGCTTTCCGGTTATCTGACGTACTGTTACAAGTTTCCGGCTTCCCCGTCCTGCGGCATGAAAATTTCGTCGCCGCCCGGCAGTTTTCTTTCCGGATTCCTTATAATAATATCTGCGCCGATGAGCCTTTACTTTCCTTCCGTAAGATTCATCCTGCATGTCTTTTCCGGTGGTCTGCATCATTTGGGCAGATTCTTCTGTTAACGTACCTGCATCGGAAACCTTACGGTCATTCATGCTGGCATCATCCGTACCTGCCCCTTCAACGCCTTCCGTGCTTTCATCTTTATCAAAAAAGAGCTTCGGTTTTCTGCCTGACGGGTCCTCTTTCTCATAGTAGTATCTTTTTTCCTGGGCCTTCTTCCGCTTTACCTGATCATATCCGGTTTTTCTTCGCTCCGAAGATACCTCTGACCGCTCTCCGGCAGACGCCGAACCTCGCGACAATTTGTCGTGAGGTTCCTCCCCGGCACCTGTTCCTGAGTTCTCCGCCTCGTCTTTAAAATGCAGACGCTGTTTCCGCTTTGGCTTATTTGTCCCGGCACTCTTTGCTTTATCTGTATCTCCCCTGTATTTTGCAAGACGCGATCCTTTAGTTCCGTCCTGCTGGTTTTCGTTAAAATTTGCACCTTCATCCGAATCCGGACTCCGGTTTCTCATCAGGCGGACTTCTTCCCCTCTGTCAGAGATCCGCTTTGTTGTCTTTTCTGCCAGATCGACTTCCACAAGGCCGTCCTTCGTCATCTTCTGGACACTTCTGCTCCTGGCTTTCAGTTCCTTTTCTGCCATCGTCTACCTCCGTCAGCTCTGACCGTTCTCTTCCGGCTTTGTCGTCAGGAGCTTATAAAGATTGTTCTTCGGAAAATGATCCACGAACGGTATAATCACGTTCCCGTAGAACAGAAGGCCCTCTCCTTCGTTGCTGTTCTTGACATAGGAAAGCTGCTGCTTTGATATGGACAGGTGTTTTGCAAGTATTTCCCTGTCTCCCGGTGCCTGGTTCATCATATATATAAAGTCCGAATTCTCGAAAATATTTTCTATTTCACGGCTTGCCAGAAGGTCTTTGATGTTCTGCGTTATGGCTGTCGGTATACCTCCCCACTTTCTGAAACGCTTCCAGATCTCCACGGAATAGGCTTGCCGTCTGCTCTTCCTTCAGAAGCAAATGAAACTCATCACAGTAGTATCTCGTAGATTTCTTTCTCTCCCGGTTGATTGTCACCCGGTTCCAGACCTGGTCTTCTACTATCAGCATTCCGATCTTCTTCAACTGCTTTCCGAGTTCCTTGATATCGAAACACACGATCCGGTTGTCTATATCAACATTCGTCCTGTGATTAAATACATTCAGAGAGCCGGTCACGTAAATCTCAAGGGCTGTTGCAAGTCTCTGTGCCTCCGGTTCTGTCTGGGTTCTCAGGAGTTCATACAAATCACCGAGAATCGGCATTTTCTCCGGCAGAGGATCTGCCAGATAATCCTGATAGACCATCCTCACACATCGGTCAATGATCGTCTTCTCCACCGGCTCAAGGCCATTCTTTCCTCCGACAATCAGCTCACAGAGCGACAGGATAAAGTCAGACTTGAGTGAAAGCGGGTTATCCTCTTCCGAATAGTTCAGGTTCAAATCCATCGGATTGATGAACTGGTCGGATACCGGCGATATCTTTATGACTTGTCCGTGCAGTGCCTTGACCAGCGGATAATACTCGGCCTCAGGGTCGCATATGATGATATCGTCTTCCGTTACAAGGAAGCAGTTCGTAATCTCCCTCTTTGCTGCAAATGATTTGCCGGAGCCGGGCGTTCCGAGGATCAAGCCGTTCGGATTCTTCAGCCTCTTCCGGTCAACCATGATCATATTGTTGGAAAGGGCATTCAGCCCGTAATAAAGAGCCTCCCCTTCCTGAAAGAGTTCCTGAGTCGTGAACGGAACAAAAATCGCTGTAGAAGATGTTGTAAGTCCCCTCTGGATCTCGATCCGATTAAGTCCGATAGGAATGGAAGACATAAGCGCTGCTTCCTGCTGATAATCCAGGAGCCTCAGCGAGCAGTTATATTTCTGGGCAATTCCCTGCACCTGAAAGATGCTGTTGTCCAATTTCTGTTTCTTCTTATCTGTGTTCATTACAAGGACAGTCACGAGGAACATTCTCTCATTCCTGCTTTGCAGGTCTTCCAGAAGGTTCTTGGCTTCCTCACCATAGGTGGCAAGGTCACTCGGAAGGATCTCCATATCATATCCGGCCCTGACAGCTTTTTTCTGCTCTTCGATCTTCATCTTATCCAGATCAGATATTTTCCCTTTGATCATCTTGATGGCGGACATCTGGTCAATCGACTGGATATAAATGTTAACAATGATGCTGTTATCAACATCCAGAAAATCAGCCAGCATCCTGTCAGTCAGTTCCGGCGCAAGGATCTGCAGGTAGCTGACGCTCCCGATTGTTCTCCCCATCATAAAAGACTGGCTTTTTCCGAAATTAAATGACGTTGGCGCCACAAAATCTTTCGTATTCAGCCCGCTCTGTACGAGCATGTCATACGAGAATCGAAAAGGTTCTATCCTGTCCTGGTTGAACATATGGTAGATGATCTCCAACCGCTCCACACCGTTAAGGGATCTGGCTTTCGCGCCGAGGATCTTGAAGTTGTTAAGAACATCTGCTTCTATCCGCTCAAGTCTTGGTCTGGCTGATTTCAGGTTTTCGGCATCAATCCCGAACGTGATATATTTCGTCTTTACAAGCCCGTTATTTCCTTTCGCCAGCTGGTCTTTCAACATGGTCCGGTACTCCTCCCGTATCTGATTGAAAGAATCCTTCTGATCAGGGATATCGATTCCTTTCTCATACTCCGAGATATCGACCTGCTGATTCAGGAAACTGAGCTGGACACTAACTGAAGAATCAAAGTAATTCAGGAAATCACAGTAGTTCTCAAAAATAGTAGTTTTGTCTTCCGTGAGCGCCAGCTGATAATTGATGTCATAAAACTGAATGGTCTTAGTAAAATAGTTCTCTGTCACCTGACATACCCCGTCACGGTACATGCGAAGATAAGGAATACTCTGCTGTGCAGTCTGTGGTATGTTCCTGCGTTTCCTGCGCTTCTTTTCCTGTTTCTTCCGTCTCTTTTCCTCCTTGCTCTCCGCTTTATTTTTTTCTGCCCGGCGGTTTCTTTTTTCTGCCCGGGCGAGCTGCATTTCCTGCAGCTGTCTTTTTGTCTTTCTTACCATCGGCTTCCTCCATCTCTATGAGGGATGCAACACCGGCGTAGAAGTTCTCCGTTTTGTAAGGCCTGACCGGCGGATAAATGAATTTCTGCCGAATGATGTTCCCAGCAACTTTTTCAAATGGAAGCCCGTCCTTTTCATACATGGCCAGGAAAAAGAATGGGAGCATGATGGTCACCATTAAAATAGCGGATACATCAGCCCCCAGAATTCCTTTCGTCAGCAGGTAAAACGGTACTCCCACAACAGCCGCCAGGCTGAAGAATATCAGCTGGCGGCCGGTCAGATTAAATGCTACTTTGGTTTTGACTTTCGTTAAATCTTTCGGTACAGGTACATATGCCATTGGTTCTCCTCCGTTTAATAACCTATGCAATATCCACATTCAGAAGTGCAGGAATTTCTTTGACCGTGGATCTTCGCTTCACTCATACAGAAATCCAATGTCTGCGTTACCAGACATATCCGCCGAATCGTCCTGTACTTTTCCTTCCGTTTCCGGACCATCCTGCACATCTCCCACTCCATCCTGATCATCTTCCGGAGCATCCTGTTCCTCTTCTGCTTCCCCCGGCTCATCGCTTTTATCTTCCTGCTCCCCGTAGTCAGCTTCCATCAGAAGGAGCAATTCATCATCTTCTTCCTCAAATTCGCTGAGATCTTTCTGATATCCCATCCTTCTATCGATTTCATCTTTATCAAGGCCGACACTTGCGAACATTTCAATGTTTTCCATCTCATGCCTTACCTTGTAGATAAAACCGCATTCATATGCAGCAAGCACGCTTTTGTCCCCGGATGCAAGCCTGAGATTAGGCAGTGAAACATAACCGGCCATTGCGCTGCAGGCATCGCTGATATCTTTCTTAAGGGCAGCATACCTTTTTCTGTTATAGAGATCCGTATAATAATCGACAACTGTGCGCATTCTCTCAATATCCTTAGCTTCGTGGAAGATGGCTCTGCAGAAAGTGTGTGCTTCCTCACGGGCAGACTCATGAATGTTATTCACGTTGAGTTCCCCGTCCGATTCGATAAATCCTCTGATAAACAAAATAATTGAATTTCCATTTTTCCTTAAGAGCATTTTTAACCTCCCGGTATTCATTCTATTGTTTTGCTTCTCTTTTTAATGTGCATTGAAAATTGATTTACTGATGGATCCTGTCTTGAAAAGCATGAAAGCCAGAACCACCGTGTATGCCGCTATGGAGAACAGGGCTGTATGTATGTTGCTGCTCACATTCATCGTAGCTATCAGCACGGAATAAATTCCCACACATACCATCATGAAGAATCCCTGAAACCCCAGTGCGAACAGTCCCTTGATGTAGTTGCTTCCGATATTTCCCCATTCGCGGTTCGTCAGAGTCGCAAACGGGATCGGAGCCACAGAAGTATACAAGTAGATCTCGATCATCCTGCCGTACAGAATTACCGTAATCAGCATGGACATGATTTTGACGGCGAGTGAGAGCAGTAGAACTTCTGCCGATAGCAGGAACAGTTCCCCGACCTCCATTGTCTCAAGGCTGTCTATTATCTGCTGCATGGTGGATGCCGCATCGATAGAGGTGTTGCCTGAGATGACGCCGCCCGCATTTGCCACTACATTCTGAGCCAGATCGAATACTGCCATTGTGAAGTCAAAGGTATTTGTCACAAGATAAATTGCAACATATGCTTTGAATATCCATTTAAAGATCATGAACGTCTCCATCTCATGCATATTGTTCTTCTCGGTAATCATCGTAATCAGCTCGTAGCAAAGAACAAATGTAATAATCATACCTGCAATCGGAACGATCACCGTCTGTGAAAGACTCTGGATCATACTAAAAATCCCGCCGCTCCACTGCTGTGGGGTCTGTCCGACCTCCCCGGCAATCGTCCCTACACGGTCGTTCATGTTGGCGAACAGATCCTGCAGGCAGCTCTTTATAAAACCAATCAGGATCTCTTTGATCGCTTCCGTGATGCGTTCCAGTAGATTCATCCTGATGATCCCCCGTTAAAATAATGTGGAAAGCTGCGGGATCAGGGTCGTACCGATCAGCATGATGCCGGCTCCCGCCATAAGCTGCTTAATCCCCTGACTCTTTGCACCGGGATTATCTGACCCATAACCTTCCAGAAGATTGACAACTCCCCATACTCCGAGGCCTCCGCCGATGGCGGTGACCATTGTGCCAAGTGTTGAAATTGCGCTGGAAAAGAATCCCATAATAAACTCCTCCTTTTTATAGTTGATTGCAAAAAAATAAGACCGGATTTCTCCGCCCTCTTTAAGTGGTGTCCCAAATATCGATCCACCCGTTATTCATCTGTATCAGGCATTTCTGATATATCGATCACATTCATCTCCACCATTTCATCCTGCTTCGGCAGATACTGCCTCGACAGTTCCTTCTCTACATGATATCTGTTCTTTTCACTGACATCTGCAAGATATTTGTAGTTGGGATGGCGGGTAATATCGTACTTATCAGAAAAGAAAGGCCGGACTCCGCGGACCTGAAGGATGCATTTGCCTCCGTCCATGACAGACAGCTCATCCTCTGTCATCAGCGGTTTACCGGTCTTCTGATAATTGAGTCCGAATGATTTCTGGTTGCTTCTTGTTTCCGACGTGTTGTACAGGTCTATCGTTTCTTTTCCCAGAACCTCACTCATCTCTTTCAGTGTCGTCTTTTCCTTGCCGCCCAGGAATAGTGTCGTATCGCAGTTGCCTATTATTGTATCGGCGGCATCCTTATACATAGTTTTAAGCTGGCTCTGTGACTGAAGGATGATGGAGGCGGATATTTCACGGCTTCGGATCGTTGCGATCAGTTTGTCGAACTGCGGAATTTGTCCGATATTGGCGAACTCATCACAAATAACCCTGACATGAACCGGAAGCCTTCCCCCGTATTTATCATCCGCCTTGTCACAAAGCAGGTTAAACAGCTGTGACTGAAGCATGGCAATCACGAAATTAAACGTTGTATCCGTGTCGGACATGATTAAAAAAAGTGCTGTCTTCCTGTCACCGATCGTATCGAGCTCCATCTCATCATAGGACATGAGCTCTCGAAGCTCCGCAATGTCGAACGGAGCAAGCCTCGCTCCGCAGGAGATCAGGATGCTTTTAGCGGTCTTTCCGGCAGCAAGTTTGTACTTTTTATACTGCCTTACTGCAAAATGTTCCGGCTCCCTTCCTTCCAGCTCATCAAAGAGCATGTCCACCGGGTTCTTGTAAGTCTCATCATCCTCGCGTGTCTCGCTCTCATTCAGGAGATCGAGAAGGGTGATCAGGTTCTTTTCTTCCGGAAAACCTTCATAGTAAATAAAGGCAATAAGCGCTGTATAGAGCAGCTTTTCCGCTTTCACCCAGAAATCCTCGGTCGCTTTCTCACCCTCACCCTTTGTATTTGCGATTATAGTTGTCACCAGTTTCAGTATATCCTTCTCTGAATGGATATACTCAAAAGGATTATAATGAAGGCTTTTCGAAAAATTGATTGTGTTCAGAACTTTTATCACATAGGGTTCGCGAATCACCTTTCCACTGCTGTCCCTCATGATTTTTCCATTCTTATTACGCTTCGGCGGTCCTTTGGAAAGCAGTTTTCCGACTTCCTCTATAAGCGTGCCTTTCGGATCCGTAATTACCATAGAACAGTTCATCTGCATCACGGAAGGTTTCACAAAGAACCTTGTCTTGCCGGAACCGGAACCACCGATAACAAGAATGTTCTTGTTCCTTGCGTATTTCGGCTGCTTCGGTCTGCTCTCCATCGTTATGGATTCCGTCGCTGTCAGCGGAATATTCATCCACGGATCGTCAGACATAAACGGCAGGATGTCTTCACGAGTCCCCCACCTTGCCGAGCCATACTCAACGCCTTTCCGCAGCTTCTTTGCGTCTGCCTTCTTCTGGAGAACCAGTAGTTTAAATACTATAACAGCCGCCATGCCTGTGAGAATATCTCTTCCATTAAAACTCGGCACGAGGGATGAGATAATCAGATTGGAATTCTGCATCACAGCAAGTATTCTCTCTCCAATATTTCCCCCATCCGAAATTCTGTACAGAAAGCATGTCCTGTCTGCAAATATAAAAACGAATGCAAATGGGATGTTCATAATCAGACTCTTCCGGAACCTCTCTGTTCCGATCTGGCTTTTAAACTGCTTAAGGACCTTACCTTCTTTCAATTCTTTCCAATTCATAGAGTCTGTTCCTGATGCTTGTGTTTCGTCCTGTTCTGGTCCTTGCTTGCTTTTATAACATCCCTGAACTTTACAAGCCTCTTGTGGATAGTAGGACGATTCGCCTTCTTTAACGCCTGCCCTGTGTATTCCCTGAACGCTGCTGTGATCGCATCCTCATCACGCCCCTTAAAGAACACCATATAAACCGGCGGATCTTTTGTCTTATCTTTCTTTAGTGCATAATTGATCCCGTATTTCCGGGCAACCCTTTCGAAAGATTTGATATTCTCCGGTGTAATCTCGATATTCTTCATTCCGGCGTTCTGTTTTGCCAGCTCCCTGACTGAAATCTTTCCTGTAGGCGGCATTCTTTTTCTTGCAGCTGCCTGCTGTTTACGGATGCTCTTATTCTGATCAACCTTCTGCAGATACTTTTTCATCATCCAGGAAAGAATACTGGCAGTCATCTTCGCTCCTCTTACATAGAAGGCTACGGTTTTGCTATTGACTTCATCGTTCATACTATTCTGCCGGAGCACTTCCTATTGAATTCCGGCCACACCCTCCTTTCTGCGACTGTCCGCTATATCATTCTTCCTCGAATCCTCCATACAGAAGATCATTGAAGAATTTCTTACCTTTCGGAGTAATCAGCGTCTGTGACCTCATATGCCCGTTCACATGAAAATCTCGAACCTTGAACAGCCCGTCATTTTTCTTGAGTGCATATGGCAGGAGTGTTCCGGACGGGCTCCTGTACAGGAATCCGCCGCTCAGCAGATACTTAACAAATGTCTTTTCCGGTATTTCAAGTTCTTTCGCAGTAGTTCGAATGTTGCTACAGTCACCTGATTTGACGAAAGTATCATAGTACTCCGCCTTTGGCTGCAAATCACAGACTTGTGCTTCCAACTGACGGCTCTTTGACTGTTCTGAAAGCAGGTTCTTTGCCAACAGAGTCAATATCTCCGGGTTTTTCTTTGCCAGATCAATCAGGCTTTCTTCTTTCTTTGCTGTGTAGCTTCCTGTCCGTCTGATTGTCGGGAGCACTTCTTCAAATACCCATCTTTCGAAATCCTCGGCTGCAGGAAGCTTGCTATGAACGATCAGGCGATATAGGTCTCCCTCTGTTATCAGTGAAAATGCCTGCATCCCGCCGTTCGTAAGGATGTCGCGTTTCGCGACCCCCTTGCAGTGCCTCGAAATAGCTGCCCTCGGATTGCGGTATCCCAAAGCCATCGCAACATCTACAGCAACAAATAATACGGCACCTCCATCAACAATCGTCCTGATCTTTCCGAACCCGTCTTTTTTAAATACCTGTGCCGCCAATACTTCCGTATGTTCCATAATTCACTCCATCTGCCATTTGAAGAAAAAATCCTCCATGTCCAGCTCAGTCAGGGTTTCATACAGGTTCCAGACAAGCCTTAAGAAGAATTCTCCGAAATAAAAAACGGAGAAGTCAGACTGCTCAAATGCCGCACCTGTGAGAAGATGGGGCGGAAGTACCATCCCATTGTTTTTCATGCATGCAAATGAACAATACAGTCCTTTCATGTGGTCGCCCAGATACATTGTAAGAAGTGTCTCCACTGCATCGGTAAGTTCCGCTTCATCATCATAAACAGCGATAAACTGACTCCAGAAGAAGTCTGCCTCGCAATCAGCAATATCGATGACCTTTTTAAGGCACACATTGCCCTGACTGTCCATAAGATTTTCTCTCTCTAAAAATTTGTTCATAGTTCCTCCAAGTAAAACAGGGAGGCAAAAAGCTGCCTCCCCTTAATAAAAGTTGCTTCACCGGCAGCGCTGAAGGCCGCCGGTTTAGTATCAGTAAGATTTGTTTTGAACGTTTTGGGTTGTCTGTGTTCTCTCACTTAAGGCACTATCGTTCACAGATAGTCCAGCATCGGAGGAATCATCCTCACAGCTGCGGTCCTGTTTCGGCAGGTTGCCGCACTACTTATCTGGCCGGGATAAGGTGGTATCATTATTGGCTTGCTCCCCCTTGCGGGATCATCGCCTGCGCGAGCCGGAAGTATAGTCAGAATCGGATAGATACACCCTGACCGCCGGAAAGCCTTGTTGCCGTTAAGCGTCAGCTCATGAAATTGTCAAAGAACACGAAAGCTACTTGATGCCTTCATGTTCTTACCGATGAGAGAGGCCTTTTCCGTCGGCAAATACAAAAATAATTATTTTTTCATAATCTTTGCAGTATTCCTTGCATACTGCTCTATGATAAAAATCCTGCCAATCCCTTTATCGGACAGGATATGAAATAATATACAGCTTTTATTACAGTCCAAACCGCTATGAATCCTCCGAAGAGCCCACACATAATGAACTGTATCGCGATTATACCCAGACTCATTGTTACATCCATATTCACCGGAATAATTCCAACGAAAAAATGCACCAAACCAAATGGTATCCCCACTATCATCCACAGCCGGAACCAGTCGATCTGACCGTCAATTAAGTAGATGCTCTTGAAGAAATAAAGCAGAAACGCAAGAAACGCAATCGGTAAAACACCCTTAAAAACCCAGTCCTTCATATTACCAGTCCTCACTTTCTATTTTGACATCAACCTCACGACAAATTGTCGCGAGGTCACACCCGATCTATTCTCATAATTTCATCCGACAGGCATATCACATCCGGATGACTAATCAGCACCTGTTCAATACGTGATCTCTTTTCCCTGTCACAGACAAATTCCAAAGGTTCGATTCCCGTCCCGGTCATTCTCACATGGTATACAGAAAATTTCTCTTCATCCTGAAAAAACTCTATCTTCTGATAATCTTCTATGATCTTATATCTGTTCGGAAGGCCGCTAAGACGGTTGTGCCAGCTATAAACAGCGCTTTTGTACCCACGTTCTACAGGTTCTGCCAATGAAGGAATCCTCCATTCTTTTCCAACCTTGACCGCACTTCTGATTTTTCCCCGTCTGATTCTGGTCACTGCCGCCACATGGGTTATGTCATATAGTTCGGCATATTCTTCGACTTTTAGCAATTCCGCCTTGCAGGATATCATCTCATATTGCTCATCTATCTTTTCTTTTTCACGTATTCCTAACTTTTTCGGAAGCACATACTCCAAATATAGGTATATTCCACTGCCCCGAACCACTATCGAATATCTCCATCCACCATTATCCAACGGAAATATCCTTCGTTCCTCTACTGCTTTTCGGAAGCGGCTAAATTCCTTCAAAAGGACCTTTGCGTAATCTGTCCCCTTCGAATTGTCCGCAGGAAATACTTCCTCCGTTTTTTTGTCAATCGCCTCAAGGATCTGCACTTTACAGATTATCCACTTCGTTCCTACTGTATCCGTCATTTATCCACATCTCCCTTCCCATTTTTATCAGTGTGCGCATTCTGATCTTATCCGAGACACCAGACCGCACTTACCCGTCATTGCCGTACATATCATGATTTATTTCCGCCGAATAATAGTGATTCATCGTTGAAGGTGCATTAAAAAGTGTCGCCAGCATGTACTGACGTATGTTTCTCACCTTTGTTGTATTTTTATCCAGACACTCGAAAACATACTGGATATGAAATAGATCCAGCTTCAAAAGCCGGTTCTTGACTATGTCGGCAGATATAGGTTCACCACCGACTATAATCCTCTTTTTTCCGCTACAGACAGTATCAACCATCAGGTTCAATATTTCAGCAGCACGGTCCTGGCCGTATTCTGAGCACAGGACATCAAAGCCTATGTTCTCCCTGATAAGTTCTTCATAGGCGTCTCTGATATCCATCTCTTCCGCATCCATCTCCCGTCCGGGGATAGATGGATTGAATTCAGTCTCACTGTTTTCAGTATTACTGGTATCAGTATAATTACAGTTTGATTTTCGAACTCCTTGATGTTCGCTTTTCATACTTCTTGAAGTTTGATTTTCATACTTCTTGAAATTTGATTTTCGAACTTCTTGAAATTCGCTTTTCATACTTCTTGAAATTTGATTTTCATACTTATGGAAGTCATCCTCAGTTTCGGGATTTTTCTCTAATGAATTCCTCTCGTCTTCACTACCAGTCACGTCTAAATCTGTGTCTGTCTCACCTATTTCACAATCCTGGATGACATCTGACTTATTCAGACTTTTATCAGTTGGAAGCTCCGGCTCATCCTGAAGAATGAAATTCTTTACGTATATAGTGTTTGCTTTGCCAAATCCAATACGTTTTTTCTCAATTAGCCCAATCCCTTTTTCCTGGTCGAGTTCTTGCATGAGCTTCACTGCTTTCTGCTGATGGCATCCCATATACTCCTTGACATCATCTATCGAAAAGATGATATACACTTTCCCCTCTTCATCAAACCAACGGTTCTTAATCGAAAGGGACATGCGGTCAAGCATCAGCCCATACAGAACTTTCGCTTCGCATGACAGTTTCTTAAAGTACGCACTTGTAAATAAAACCTTCGGTATCCTGTAAAAACTATAAGCTTCCGCCTGCGTACCGTAGAAATAATCAAATTTTGCGGTCTGTCTCATAGCCTTCCTCCTCTAACTATTCTTCCTGCTCTTCCCTCCATCGATCAAGCAGCATATAAATCGTTTCCTCGATTTCTTTACTGGAAATATCCGGTGGGAAATACTTGTCAAGCGTATTGCCTTTTAATGTTATCTTTCTATTTGTCTTTACTCTTCCGAGGATAAGAACCTTAACCATATCCTTCGTCAGTACTTTATCCTCACTCCTGCCACGGATCTGCTCAGCACATTTACCGTTCGGCATCTTATGGAATAACTTGATGGCGTCTGACACCCATTTCTGTTCCTCATTGCTGATGAAGCTGAGCGCATAACCGGCCTGCAATGTCATCGATCCCTCATCGACATAAGCCAGGAGTTCCGGCAATAGATAAGTAAGCCGGATATACCGCTGAACTTTCCTCGCATTATCACCGTATTTCAATCCGATCTCTTCCGGTGAAGGATTCCCCTTTTTTCCGGGATGCCTGAGCCGGTCCCATTGCATCCTATATGCGTATGCCTTTTCGCTCGGCAGTATATTAGTTCTCTGAATATTGCTGTAAACCATGACATCCACAGCGTCTTCATCCGACAGTTCCTGAATAAATACCGGAATTTTGAATAATCCCGCAAGCTTCGCCGCATGTTTCCTTCTGTGCCCGGATATCACTTCATATCCCCCTTCCGGTCTTGGACGGACAATCGGCGGCGAGAGAACTCCTTTTTCTTTTATACTCATAACAAGTTCCTGCATATCTTCATCATCCCTTACATGAAAAGGGTGGTCCTTGAAATCATGCAGTTCTTTTATATACACTTCCTGAGCGGAACCAGAGTCATTTGCTTCCGGAAATAATTCATCATAGGACTTTAGCTTCAATGAAGAAGTGACTTTACTTTTTGACGGCATTTCAGATGACCTCCTTCATAAGATTTCTATAAGCCTCTGCCACTTTCCCTTTCGGATCGTGAGTAAAAATGCTCACACCTGCGGCAGATGCTTCCGCGGCTCTGACTGAAAAAGGAATCTTTGTTCTAAATATTCGAATATTTGTTCCGTATGCTCCCTCTATAAGCGCTATTATTTCCTTTGAAAAATTAGTCCTCATATCGACCATCGAAAGAAGAATCCCTTCTATCCTCAGGTTCCGATTCAACTGTCTGTGCACCTTACTGATTGTCATCAAAAGCTGCTCCAACCCCTTAGCCGGAAGATATGCTGCCTGCACCGGTATCAGTACCGAGTCTGCCGCAACAAGCGCGTTGATTGTCAGCATGCCAAGGCTGGGTGAACAGTCAATAAAAACATAGTCATACTCTTCCCTGATTTCCTGAAGCAGCTCTCTGAGTATCGTTTCCCTGCTCATCATATGCACCAGCGAAACTTCTAATCCGGCAAGTTCAATATTGCCCGGTATGAGATCTACACCCTCCATGTGTCTCATTGTTGGCGGTACATAATTCTGGAAAGTACATATGTCAGCATCATCAGAATTCCTGCAGCCTCGCGACAATTTGTCGTCAGCTTTTATCAGTTCCGATATCGCAGTCGCAAGTGTATTGTCCAACTCATCCGGGTTGTGAAATCCCAGGCTCTCAGTCAGGCTTCCCTGAGGATCCGAATCGATCAAAAGAACCTTTTTCCCCTCCTTAGCAAGAGAAATTCCCAGGTTCAGGCAGGTTGTAGTCTTCGAAACGCCACCCTTTTGATTAGATACAGCGATTACTTTGCACATTCTCTATTTCCTCCGTTTTTTGTTTTTATAAAGTCTGACGGTAACAGACAAGGAATACGAAATAAAAAAAGGACACTCCCCAAGTTAATGGAAAGTGTCCCAAGAAAAAATCTTCGCATTTTCAGTTTTGTACATAAATCAAGTCCAGTATTTAGTACGATTTATCAATAGTTTTATGTACTTTTTATGTACTGGTGATTCCAAAAAGCCTTTATTTTAGCGAAAAATCGGCGTTTTTATTCTAACGTTCTCATCGTCGGGATTATAGATACCTTGGTCA
>DMAZ01000128.1 GCA_003446335.1 Lachnospiraceae bacterium
CGCCCTCTCGCAAATGCCCAGCCGAGCGAACAGTAATAATCTCCGGCATCGTCACATAATGTCGGATCACTCATTCTCAGCATCTTGGCCTGACACGAGAACACTTTCTTTTTCCCGCCGATCCCCTTAAGAAGTTCTTCCACGAATTCCGGTTCCGCCTTCGTATCATTATTCAGAAGGATGCAGTAATCACAGTCATCGGAAGCTTCGATTCCCGCATTTACCGCTCCGCAGAAGCCGGTGTTCTCCGCAAATCGTATCATTGTGACTTCCGGAAATTCCTGCTCAATTGCATCGGCACTGCCGTCGGTCGAACCGTTATCCACAACAATGATCCTGTCCGCAGGTCGTGTCTGGATTCTCATGGATTCCAGGCATGGTCTGAAATAATCCATTCCGTTATAATTCGGTATCACCACCGAGACCCTGTAGTCCATATTTTCTCTCCATTAATAATAAGTTGGTTTCCACTAAGCCTTCAGAGAATAGTTCCATTTTTTCAGTGACAGGTTCCTGTTATAATTCGGATCCCCGTTCTTCAGGATATCCAGCCAGTGGCTCCGCATGTATTCGATCTCACTCTGGAACCGTTTCACCTTTTCGGGCGAGTCTTCCGGCCCGCGCGTCCTGGATTCATCGTGATAGAGCTCCGCGTAGGGATCATAGACCACCCGCCATCCGCATTTTCCTGCCTTCAGACAGAAATCGACATCGTTGAACGCAACAGCCAGCTCCTCCGTAAATCCGCCAACGGCTTCGAATACTTCTTTTTTGACCATCATACAGGCTGCCGTCACTGCGGAGAGATCCTGCATGATAGCGGCCTTGTGCATGTATCCGCTCCGTCCTTTCGGAAGGTCAACGAACATAGCTCCCGCAACTCCTCCGATTCCGATCACGATTCCGGCATGCTGGATCTTATTGTTCGGATAGTAGAGCCTTGCTCCGACAATGCCGACATCCTTCCTCTGACAGACACCGAGCATCTCACTGAGCCAGTCCGGTGTTATGGTCGCGCGTACATCATTATTCAGGAACAGATAATACTCTCCCTTCGCGAACTTGACGCCGTAATTATTGATCGCGGAATAATTGAACGGTTTTTTCCAGCGGACAAGGTGGACCCTCGGATCTTCGGAAAGTTCCCGGTAGTATTCAAATGTCTCCCGTTCGGTACTTCCGTTCTCTATGATCACGATCTCGAGGTTCTTATAGGAAGATTCAAATACAGATTCCACGCATGTCCTGAGCATTCCGGCATTATCCTTATTCGGAATAATGACAGATACTAACGGATCATTGATCACCGGATACTTCACTCTGTAAAACCCGAAGTCCGGCAGAAGTTCCACCTCTCCCCGTGTGTTCGTTCTGTCAAGATGCTCCTTAATGGCACGCTTTCCGGCCTCGTATGCATACTGCTTGCTCATCGGATTGTCAGCGGTGGAACTCTGCGATGTTCTCCAGTAATACAATATTTCGGGGATATGTGAAATATGCTGCGCATTTTCCGTGCATCGGAAAATAAAATCATAATCCTGAGCACCGTTCATCTCCGGTCTGAATCCCCCGACCTTAGAGGCGAGCGACTTTTTCACAGAAACAAAATGTGTAATGTAATTGTTCGATCGCAACAGATCCAGATTAAAGTCCGGTTTAAAATGAGGCTGAAGATGTTTTTTACCGTCTTCCGTCACCTTATCTTCATCTGAGTACAGGAAATCAGCCCCGCTTCGGGCTATTTCCTGAGCATAGAGATAAAGAGCATGCGGTGCCAGCAGATCATCGTGATCAAGCAGACAGATATAATCGCCCGACGCCATATCCATCGCAGCGTTGGTATTCTCGGAAATCCCCTTATTTTCCTCAAGCTTTCGGTACCGGATCCGCTCATCTTCCGCCGCATAGGAAAGAACTGTCTGCTCCACGCTCCGGGAGCCCGGGGATGGTTCCCGGTCCGACGCGTCCGCTATGCACAGTTCCCATGTCGGGTATGTCTGCGCGCGGACAGAGTCGATCATTGCGCATAATACATTTTCCGGGGTACAGTACGCAGGCACAATAACGGAGAAGAGTATTGCATTCCCCTCTTTATCCGCTGCACTTTTTCGCTGTTTCTCAAGCTCCTCCGGTCTCGGATAGTGGGAAGCGAACCATTTATCGTAAGGTATATCTTCCGGCTCGAGCCGGTCGAGAAGATGATTCATGAATTCCTTCGGTCCGAAGTGCTTAAAATACAGAAATGCCTTTTTTATTTTATAAGGAGTTATTATCAGCACGTTTTCTCTTCTCCCTCTGTTCATCTCCCGCCGGTCTGCGTTTTTTCACTCTCCGGGTGCTATCGGCGCTTCCTTCTGCCCGGCGCGGCTTCCTTCTTTCCAGCTTTTCGGATGAAAGATTTTTTCCGGCCGGTCTCTGACCGGATGAAGCAGTTTTCGACCTCTTTCTGCGGGGTCTTGCCTCCGTCCGGCTGCCCTCCGGATCGACGATGGCGGTATTTCTACCTGACTTTGAAGCTTTCCCTTCACCTGTCTTTCCGGATGTCAT
>DMAZ01000082.1 GCA_003446335.1 Lachnospiraceae bacterium
GATAATATTGTTTTGAGGAGCAGATATGAAAAAATATAGCAGAGTATTTGTCATCGTGATAGACTCCATGGGAATCGGGAATGCGCCGGACGCGGCGGCTTTCGGGGATGAGGGAGCCGACACATTCGGGCACATTGCGGAGAACGTCGGGACATTTCTGATCCCGAATCTGGTGAGCATGGGAATTGCCAATATCAAGCCGGTACCGGCTCTCAAAGCGCCCTCGTCCCCGATCGGTTACGCTCTAAAGATGGTCGAACGAAGCAGCGGGAAAGATACCATGACCGGGCACTGGGAAATGATGGGGATCCACACGACGAAACCTTTCGTTACGTTTACAGACACCGGGTTTCCGAAGGAGCTTCTGGACCTTCTCGAAAAGAAGAGCGGGCGTGAGGTCGTAGGCAACCGTTCTGCCAGCGGCACGGAGATCATTGAGGAGCTGGCAGAAGAAGAAATATACAATAATAAGATGATCGTCTATACTTCCGCGGACTCTGTTCTTCAGATCTGCGGAAATGAGGAGACGTTCGGTCTGAAGGAACTGTATGACATCTGCAGTTATGCCCGTGAAATCACGATGCGTGACGAATGGAAGGTCGGCCGTATAATTGCAAGACCGTATGTCGGGAAACGCAAAGGGGAATTTGTTCGTACGTCCAACCGACACGACTATGCGCTGAAACCGTCGGGACCGACTGCGCTCAACAGCCTTCAGGATGCCGGCTATGATGTCATATCCGTTGGAAAGATATCCGATATTTTCGATGGATACGGGATCACGGAGGCAATTCATTCGACCAGTTCCGTGAACGGAATGGAACAGACTATTGATGTCGCGAAGAGGGATGACTGGAAAGGCCTGTGCTTTACCAATCTTGTCGATTTCGACGCACTCTGGGGGCACCGCAGAAATGTGCAGGGATATGCCCAGGAAATTGTTCGCTTTGATGTGAAGCTGGGAGAGTTCCTGGGTCATATGAGAGAGGATGATCTTCTTATGATCACCGCGGATCACGGGAATGACCCGACATGGACCGGGTCTGACCATACAAGAGAGAAAGTTCCGCTTCTCATTTATTCACCTTCCATGAAGGGCAGCGGCCTTCTTCCGGAAACAGACTGTTTTGGTGTGATCGGTTATACGATCGCAGACAATTTCGATCTGGAGATGCCTGAGGGTACAATAGGAAAATCGATCTTGTCTTATCTTATTTAAAAAAGCAGCGTGTATCTGACACCGACTGAGCAAATAAATAGAAAGCAGGTGATACCGATGGATTATTCGGAAGAAGATAAAATCTATGCCTTCTGTCATCTCTCACCGGAGGACAGAAATAAAGAAAAACACCTCCTCGATGCGGCGTCCGATCTTTTTAAAAGAACAGCCGAAAAAATCAGACCGGATTTATGGAGACGAGATGATAAGGCTGCAGCAGGACTGAAGGCCGCTATGCCGGAAAAATATTATCCGGCCGTGATCGGAGGAATGGAAGAAGGGCTCGGATATGTTCGGATCTATTACTGGTATGATACCTATGTGGATTTTGATATGTATGAGCATTCAGAGGGGGGTGACCTGATTCTCTTTGAGGACGGGACGACCATGGATACCGGAAGAAAATGGTATGAGATCACAAGAAAGATCTTCCTGGAGGGAGCATACCCTGTAGGCAGTGTCGGTCGTCTGAATATTCTGGATGAAGCCGGAAGAGAGAGCCAGGCAGAAGAATTTGCACGTCTTGTCAATGAAGGCAGAACGCTGAAATTCTGATCATGAACGGTTTTCAGACATGTTATAAACAATAAATATCTGAAAGTTATAAAAAACTGTATTATGATATTGCGTTAAATTGCTAAAATGTGCTATTCTAGGCATTAGATTTTTTCGTTTTAAGGAGATATAGCAATGCAGAGATATTTTTCACCGGAAAAAGAAACCGCTTCCAGAGAACAGATTGTTGAATGGCAGAGCAAGGGCCTTGTCGATGCTGTTCAGAGAGTCTGGGATAACGTTCCGTATTATCGCGCAAAAATGGAAGAAAAGGGAGTGACTCCAGCAGATATAAAAGGAATCGAAGACTTACATAAACTGCCTTTCCTTACAAAAGATGACCTGCGGGAGGCTTATCCTTACGGACTTATGGCGCGTCCGCTTGAAGACTGTGTCAGGATCCAGTCAACATCCGGCACGACCGGACGCCGTGTTGTCGCTTTTTATACGATGAACGATATTCATCTCTGGGATGAGTGCTGTGCCCGTGCGCTTGTAGCTGCAGGTGCGACGAAGGAAGATGTTGTACACATCTCCTACGGTTACGGTCTTTTTACCGGCGGACCCGGTCTTAACGGCGGTTCCCATCTGCTTGGATCCCTGACTCTTCCGATGTCTTCGGGAAATACCGACAGACAGATCCAGTTCATGACAGACCTTCAGTCTACGATCCTGTGCTGTACGCCGTCCTATGCGGCATATCTCGCGGAATCGATCCATGATAGAGGACTGCGTGACAAGATCCATCTGAAGGCAGGAATCTTCGGAGCCGAGGCCTGGACAGAGGAGATGCGTCATGATATTGAGCAGGCTCTCGGAATCAAGGCTTATGATATTTACGGTCTGACGGAAATTTCCGGACCGGGTGTCTCTTTTGAATGTCAGGACCAGAGCGGAATGCACATCAATGAGGATTACTTTATCGCAGAAGTTATCAATCCGAAGACCGGGGAAGTACTTCCGGAAGGAGAAAAGGGTGAACTTGTCTTTACTTCTTTCGCCAAGGAAGCGTTCCCGCTCATTCGTTACAGGACGAAAGATATTTGTATTCTGACAAGAGAACAGTGTTCCTGCGGAAGAACATTTGTCAAGATGACAAAGCCGCTCGGTCGTTCCGACGATATGCTCATCGTCAAAGGCGTCAATGTATTCCCGTCACAGATCGAGACTGTTCTGCTTAACCACGGTTATGCAGCGAACTATCAGATCATTGTCGACCGCCAGAAGAACAGTGACACCATTGAAGTACGCGTCGAGATGACACCGGAGATGTTCTCTGATGAGCTGTCCAAGGTGACCGCAAAGGAGAAGGAACTGGTATCCGGTCTGAAGTCTATGCTTGGTATTTATGCAAATGTAAAACTGGTCGCCCCGAAGAGCATCACACGTTCTGAAGGCAAGGCTGTCCGTGTCATTGACAAGAGAAATCTTTACAAGGGCTGATTTTCGAAAGGGGAATGTTATGACAACAAAACAGATTTCCGTATTTCTTGAGAATAAACCGGGGACACTTGCAGAATTCTGCAAGGTCCTTCAGAAGAACAATATTGATATGAGAGCACTCTGCGTTGCTGATGCCATGGATTTCGGTATTGCCAGAGTGATCGTGGATGATGTTTACGAGACAGTGACAGTCCTGAAAGATGAAGGCTATGTGTGCCAGATCACAAAGGTCCTGACCGTCGAGATGAAGGATGAGCCGGGTGCGCTCAGCGATATCCTTGCAATCCTCGGTGAGAAGAATATCAATCTTGAGTACACGTATGCTTTTTTGACGAGACAGCGTGACAAGGCTTATCTGGTCATCAAGGTGGCTGACAACAAGGCGGCTGCTGAGCTCCTGTCCGCTCACGGAGTTAAAGTGATCTGCCAGGATGAGCTGGAAAAGATTTTCGGGGATTGATATTTTTCGTGATATGAGTTAATCTTACCTATTGCAGCAGGAAGCTGTCGCCGATGTGCGGCAGCTTTTTCGTGTCATGAAAACGATGATTTTTATGTGACGCGTATGTGCTGTGCGGAGATGCAGTCAGATTCTTCACAGAAATGACACAACTGACGCCTACTATTAGCAGGTGCTTTCGGAAAGAGCCTTCGGAAGGTAACTTATCAATTGCTTTTTAAGGTTCTTACGGAAAGTTTTTCAGAAAGATATGAAAGAGCAGGAGGATTGCCTTGATTGAAGTAAAGCATCTAACGAAGTGGTACGGCGACCACATCGCCGTCGATGACTTAAGTTTCAAGGTCGAGGAAGGATCCGTGTATGGCTTCCTCGGACCGAACGGGGCCGGAAAATCAACTACAATGAATATCATGACGGGGTATCTGGCACCGACGGAAGGTGAGATCATCATTAACGGATACAATATTATGGATGAACCGGAGAAAGCTAAACGTACCATCGGCTATTTGCCGGAAATACCGCCCCTCTATCCCGATATGACCGTTTACGAGTATCTGACATTTGTCGCCGAGCTCAAAAAGGTTCCCAAAAAAGAGCGGAAAGCATCTGTGGAAAGGGTCATGGAGGAGCTCAGCATCAGCGATGTGAAGGACAGGCTGATCAGGCACCTTTCCAAGGGATATAAACAGCGTGTGGGATTTGCACAGGCACTGGTCGGTGATCCTGAGACCCTGATCCTCGATGAGCCTACGGTAGGTCTTGACCCGAAGCAGATCATCGAGATCCGTGAACTGATCCGTGAGCTGGGAAAGAAACATACTGTTATCCTGAGCTCTCATATTCTCGCGGAAGTAAGTGAGATCTGTGATACCGTCATGATTATTTCCGACGGCAGACTTACTGCTCTCGATACGCCGGAAAATCTGGCTAAAGGTCAGGGAGAGGGAACGAAGATCATTGTTACATCTCCCGCAGATGAGGAAACACTTAGAAAAGTTCTCGATGATTTTGCCGGGGAGGATCATGTGACTGTAGAAGAAGGAGACGACGGTCTTCTCGTTGCCACGATTGATTATAAGAGTGACGGAGATCCCCGGAAAGAGATCGTTCTGGCCCTCTCCAAAGGAGCCTGCCCGTATTATTCCGTCGATGTAAAGAAAGCCAGTCTGGAAGATATCTTCCTGGAGCTTACAGAAGTCGAAGGTGATGTCGATTATACAGATACCGAAGATGGGTCAGAAGAGGGAACGGACAGCTCAAAAGAGCATGACGAAGCAGACAGCGATGCCGGGCATAAGGATCAGATCGGCATCGAACAGAAAAAGGAGGAGGACGCATGACAGCGATTTATAAAAGAGAGGTGAAGAGCTGTCTCACCTCCATGTACGGAGCGATCGCTATCGCGGTCATGCTGCTGATTGTCGGCTATATGTTCCGCTTTTACAATCTGTACAGCGGCGCTTCAAGCCTTATTTACGCGGTTTTTAATTCGAACCTTATATTTTATATTGTTGTCCCGGTGCTGACCATGCGTTCTTTCGCGGAGGAACGACGCCAGAAGACGGATCAGCTGCTGCTCACAGCGCCTGTCTCTCCGATGGGAATCGTACTGGGCAAGTATTTTGCACTGATCACGGTGTATGCCGTTCCTTGTCTGGTCATGTGCGTTCTTCCGCTTATGATCATGCCGTTCGGAGAACCGGCTCTTCCGATCAGTTACATCAGCATTCTGGTATTTTTCCTGATTGGGTGTGCTTATCTTTCATGCGGCATGTTCATCAGTTCACTGACGGATAACCAGATCATTGCAGCCATCGGAAGCCTGCTGTTCGTCTTCGTGACCATGATCATGCATAACACCTACTCACTGCTCAGCCAGGCGTCTGTATCCTCAATGGTCCTGTTCCTTGCCCTTGCTGTTCTTCTGGGCCTGGTTCTGATGGTGATGACCGGCAGCTCCATCGTCGGACTCGGAACTGCAGGCTTAGGTGCGGCAGCTGTGATCATCCTGTATTTTGTCAAGCCCGGCTGGTTCTCGGGAAAAACAGAGGCGATATTAAAGTGTCTGGATTTTTATTCACATTTTGAATCTTTTGCATACAGCAATTTCAGTCTGACAGATCTTCTGTATTTCCTTTCTGTGGCCGTGATCGGTATTGTGCTCACTTACACATCGCTGCAGAGAAGACGCTGGAATTAAGGAGGCTTAAGTATGAATCTGTTTAAAAAGAAGACAAATGCGTCAGCTGCCGGGACCGGCATTTCAGACGTGACAGACAGAAAATTGGACAGAAGAAGTCTTGTGAACGGATCGTTTGCTACCGGTATGGCGGTAATCATTATAGCTGCGATCGTTGTGATCAATATGATCGTGGGGGCTCTTCCTTCCGATGTCACGGAATTTGATATGTCCACCAATAAGATATTTACAATTGGGGATACGACGAAAGAAGTTCTATCTGCTCTTGACCGGGATGTTACGTTCCATTATCTGGTACAGACCGGAAGCGAGGATACAAGGATTGAAAAACTGCTCAACTCCTACAAAGCAGCATCCGATCACATTAAAATCGAGAAAGTTGACATTGTTGCCCAGCCTACATTTTATCAGCAGTATACGGATAAGGCTGTGTCACCCAACAGCGTGATCGTCACGTCGGGAGATAAATCCAAGGTCGTTGACAATTATTCGATTTATCTTCAGGACTATATGAACTATACCGGCAATAATAATATCAGTTTTGACGGAGAGGGACAGTTAACAAGCGCGATCGCCTATGTTGCGGGCGGAGATACAAGTTCTGCCTATACGGTCACCGGTCATAATGAGATTCCCCTAAGTTCCGATATGAAAGATCTGCTGGAGAAATCAAGTATCAGTGTTTCAGATATTAATCTGCTCAGTGCCGGGATCCCGGAAGACTGTGATCTGTTGATCATTTTTGCTCCGCAGACTGACTTTACGGAGAGTGAAGCAGGAAAAGTCATCAAGTATCTGGCTGACGGCGGAAAAGCACTTCTGGTATCCATTCTTTCGAAGGAAGAGAGTCCGAATTTCGACAGCATCCTTGCTTCTTACGGAATCTCGCGTATTCCGGGATTGGTGGTCGAGGGAGACTCGAACCATTACACGACGGCTCCATACATTCTGATGCCGGATATAGCATCCGCGGATGTGACCGGGAAGGTCACAGGCCTCAATATTATTGATGCTTATGCGCAGGCTTTCGGCGTCAACACGGACGATGATGATCTTACGTACACCGCGACTCCGCTTTTGACAACGTCTGCGGAGGCATTTACAAAGCCTCTGGATACCGATACGCTGGAAAAAGAGGATGGTGATGCGGAAGGCCCGTTCACGCTCGGCGTTAAGATTGAACAAAATATGAGCAGCGGATCCTACGGCGAACCGGATGTGGATCTGGAGAAAAAGGAAGAACAGACGGATGAGAAAGAGGAAGACATCAAAAGGACGAAGATCCTCTACTATTCTTCTCCGTGCCTGTTCAATTCGGATGCCCTCTCATCACTGATGCAGATGTATGTGGAGATGCCGAAGGGAAATATGCAGCTGTTCGCTGACTCCATTACGTATCTGACGGATCGGGAGATCACTGTATCCATTCCGGCCAAGTCCATGCAGGAACCGAGCATAACGGTACCGGAAGGAACATCGGCCCTGATCGGCAATATCGTGATGTTCGGTCTCCCGGCTGCGGTACTTATTACCGGTATCTTTATAACAGTGAAGCGAATGAGCAGATGAGAGGACAGGACAATTGAAAAAGAAAGCATTTTTTCTGATCGGGGCGTTCGCGGTCCTGGTCATCCTTATAGGAATATATCTGGCGGTGAAAGGAAATTCTGATACAGCTGAGGAAGAAAAGGAAACACTGATCGGTCTGACAGCCAACCGGATCCAGACGATCAGCTGGACCCCGGAAGGCGGCGATACGCTTTCCTTCAGCCGTATAGACGGCAGGTGGTCTTATGATGGCGACAGGAATTTCAAAGTCGATCAGAATGCCATGAA